>CAJQQA010000114.1 GCA_905480355.1 uncultured Flavobacteriales bacterium
AATTCTGAATAACCAACAACGTACCATTTGTTGTCAAATTCTTTTAGAATCATGGGGTGAATGGTCAGTGGTTTGAATCTTCTGTTGTTATAAGAGTAATGGACCATCGAAACCGGAATCCGATCCTTACAGGCCTTAAAAAACAAATCAAAATGTTCAAAGCCCCTGGAAGTTGGAGGCGTATCCGTTTGTACAATTGTTCTACTATAATCGGACTTGGGGAATCGTTCTTTGTAGGAAGATAGAATTTTCTCAACTGCGTGACTAAACTTTGTACTAACTCTTGCACCGCCAATGCTTTTAATTAAATCAATTGCTTCTTTTAAGCTTTCAATGTCATGGTCATTCAACCCAATCTTATCAATTGAGAAATCAGGATCAGTATATTCATATCCTCTTTGGCTCGCGTTAAATTTGATAGGTGCATAAAACCCATCCGGAGGAGAAAGCTTCATTGTCGCAATGTCTTTCTGGATTGTTTCAAATGATGGCCGTCTATCAATTCTTTCTTCGCATTTTTCAATAATGTCTTCCATTGTTGGGTAACGACGCATTGAATTTGTCAAAAGATTATCTATCACCTTATACCGCTGTTGTGCATAGTTTTTAACTCCCATGTTTAATTTTTGTTAAAGATAATAATTTAATCCGTATTAAAAATACGGAGTAATTGTTTACTTTAGTTTTCAATTGAAAATTAATGCAATATGACAACTGAAGAAGATTATAGTATGCGTGTTAAACGCCGGCCAAGGGCAAAATTTATCAAAGATAGAAGGGAAGGAGTTCCAGTGACGATATTCAATCCTCATTGTTATTTCAGCAGTGGAATGTTTACCAGAATTTTAAGCATAAAGTTAACACCTGAGTACACACGAATTGAAATTAAGGGATCTTGTACTGATGTTTTCGTAGCAGTTAAGTGCCTTAAAATAGATAAGAATACGTTTATGACAGGACGAGATTCAGGTAGAAATTACAAATTATTAAAAACAATTGGAATTCCTTTTAAGCCAAAATTTAAACGATTTACAGAAGGTCAAAAAATCTTTTATTTCACGTTGATATTCGAACCGCTGCCTTTCTATGAAAAACAGATTGATATTAAAGAGACATTAAATTCTACATGGGTAGGCTCTGATTTGTGCTTTACAGAGGTGGGGCTATGGAAAAAGAATCTTCAATATGTCTTAAAAGACTATTCAAAAAGCTAATGTACATCATAAATTGTTTTGGTTCTGGTATTCGTTATTGGTTGTGTCGAATTCCTAAAAATGAATTTGTCATGATGGATGAGTATAGAATAAAGAATCAATGCAACTGGGTAGATATATTTTTCAACCTAGAAATCCTCGATAAATTCGGGTATAATGATTGGGAGAGCATTCATTTGTTGCAAGAAGGGAAGGGATGGTTGCTCAAGAAAGGAAACTGGATCGAGATAAAAAAAGAACGGAAGAAGAGAAAGATTTATGTAGATGAATTTATGGGGAATGGTTTTGTATTTGATTTCTTTCATAAAGAATTTGATAAAAGTAAATTATTAAAAGAAGATGGATTCATTGATATTGCTCTTATTCAAATAGAATCAGGCTTGATTTTTAAGTTTGAAATAATGGAAGAGCAATTAGATATGGATAAAATGAAATTTCAAATGAATTTCAGTCCTTTAACTGAACAATTAGCAATGGATTGGGTTTCAGGAATAACATATAATGGTTTGAATTTAGCTGAGATGAAAGAAGATGGTCTAACAAGAGAAAGTAAAGTAATACTACTATGAGGAAGGAAAATAATAAAGAGGCAATTGACCCTGAAAACTTCATAATGCCTGATGATAGATTGTTATCGGCAAAAGAAGCGAAGCTGTTGGAAGCGAAAGGGGTTGTTATAAAATGGGTAAAATGCAAGTTCTGCGGAAGTCTAGGTGCAACATCCGATGACCGAGAGTGTTGTAATTTAACATGTATAATCAAAGCTCAACCCATAGATGAATACCTTGGAAGCTTAAAAAGGACTGATCTGCGTTTTAATAATTTTGCTCAACCAGGAGATTATGTAATGTTTAAGAATAGGAAAATGAAAGTCTTTTCCACAGATTGCACACTAAATAGGTTGGTTAAAAAACGAAAAGTAACCTTTAGTTATGTTCTTATTAATGGGGGAAAAGCAATAAGGGTTGGAGATCTGGAAGATCCAATGAATAGAATAATAGAATCAAATACCAAAGACAATGAAGAAGATGGAGAAAATTAATTTTAGAGAAGTTCTAGAGGGCCTTAGTCGGGTAAAGTTAATGTGGGTAGCTAATTATGAATTAATAGATTTCATTAGGGTTGATGTTCTGCTAGATCAGCATAATGACTATACAGACTACATGTGTAATTTATTCGATGAAGATTGGGATGGAGACGAACTTGAAGCAATGACAATATATCCAAAATTAAAGTCAAAGTTCGAGTCCTTAAATGACGATGAGCTTGATGGTTATTTTGAGCAATTCGCTTGGGAGGAGCGCACTATTGATGAATTGATGTTTCTGGATAAAGATGCCCGATCAAATTTATTGGAAAACTTAAATTAATAATTAGAAAATAAAAAAGACTGAATATGCTACAAAAACTCAACTATAAAAACAATGATTTCGATTTCAGAATACAAGGTAATTTTAAAGACGCTAGAGACAGTATGTTTTACATTTCTACCAATGAATCATGGCACATTACTTTTGTGAAAGTGGATGGTAAACTTGAAGAATGGATACGTAAAGTAGTCGTTGTGCAAGGTATGGATGACCTTTTTATATCAGAGGTAGAGTTTAAGTACGCCTCAAACTATAAAAGCATCAGTGGTGCTAGATCCTTCATTAAAAAACAGAAGAACTATGACGATTATAAGAGTTTTATCTATGATTATCTTCGTCAAACTTTCCGATTTGGAAATGCTTTTTC
>CAJQQA010000115.1 GCA_905480355.1 uncultured Flavobacteriales bacterium
GAATGGATTAACTATTGCACCTACCTCGAAATTGATGATAAGGGTACTCGATTGTTAACATGGAATAATTAATCTATTATATAAGAGTAATCTTTAGTAGAGTTCGTATTTCAGAGTTGTGAGAAGAACAATTCAATTGTTGCTAAGGAATTTTGGCTCAGAATATGCCCTTCCGGAGAAATCAAAAAAATAGTTGGAATTGAAAAAACACCATAGTCTCTTGCCGTTTTTGACAGTAACACAAGATTACTTTGTTCAATAATTTGATGTTCCCAGCTAAAGCCATCCCTATTTGAAGCTAATTCTCCATTCTTTGTGTTTTTCTCAAATGCATAAGTGACAATTTTCACTTTATGCTTATACTTTTTATAAAACTGCACAAGATCTAAGTTTTCAGCTCTACATGGCCGACACCAAGACCCCCAAAAGTTCAAAATCACATATTCTCCGCGCAAATCTTCTAGCCTAAAATGAGTACCATTAAGCAACGTCGCTTCAATTGATGGAGCTACTTCGCCTTCTTTTGCCGTTGATGATTTAATATATGCGCAAAACCCTATTACGAGTACAATTAAAGCAGTGATACTATAAGAAATTGTTTTTATCATTCTCAAATTTTCATTCTTCATTGTAAAGATAGAATACCATTATATAATAAAACTATGTCTCTCTATCAAATGATAATAAATTGATTAATTTTGATACAAACCCCCATTATGGATAGAGAATTAGAAAAGCGTAGCAATGGGAATTGTGAACTATGTAATCTTTCAGAAGAATTAGTCATTCTCCCGGTGAGTCCTAAAAATTCAAGCTTAATTGAAAACTGTATTCACATATGCACAAATTGTAACGCTCAAATAACTGGAGAAACGGATTACATTAACAATCATTGGAGATGTCTCAACGATAGCATTTGGAGCGAAGTTGACGCAGTAAAAGTCGTAGCTTGGAGAGTTCTTAATGAACTCAAGAGTGAAGGTTGGACATCAGACCTCATGGATATGATGTATTTGGATGAGGCTACTGAGGCTTGGGCAAAAGAAGGTCTACCTGATGAAGATGCTATCAAACATGTTGACAGTAATGGTGTTCAATTGCAATCTGGGGACAGTGTTGTTCTTATAAAAGATTTAAAGGTAAAAGGTGGAAACTTTACGGCAAAACGGGGAACACATGTTAGAAATATTGTTCTCGTACATGATAATGCAAACCACATAGAGGGAAAAGTAGAAGACCAGCGAGTTGTTATTCTTACCCAATACGTGAAGAAGTAACTTTCATCTAGCCATAACTAAAAATAGATTGCTTCTTATTATATACAATCAGTAAATTGTGCAACTAAATCTAATTTAATAAGCGCCAAGATTATTTATTATTGAATAAAAAAAGCCGATGAATTTCTTCATCGGCTTTTCTATTTAATGTATTGTAATCCTCAATAGAGGAAGACTATAATTAATCTTTAACAATTCTGTAAACACCTGTGTTTGAACCGTTGTTCAATTCAATGATGTATATTCCTTTAGAAAGTCCTTCTAAATTAACAGAGAATTGAGCTCCTGATACTACATCAGTAGAAACAATTGTTCCATCAACAGAATAAACGACTATAGAAGCATCAGATACTTCTTCAGTTAACTCTATGTTTACAATTCCGTTAGTTGGATTAGGGTATACGTTAGCAGACGTTAAGATGTTCTCATTAATAGATGCACCTGCATCTACTCCAAAGTTTGCTCTAATATGCAAGTTTGAACCTAAGTTAAAAGCTTCAGCATTTGAGAATGCTGGACCATTTGGATTAGTATCCCAATTTACCCAGTTAGTACCTAATTCGTATACATTAGCTGAAGTAGCAATTGTAATGTTATTAGCATACTCATGACATGCAACCATATATTCAGTTCCAGCAGCAGCAGCTAAAGGAGTTGATAAAGGTAGTGTTAAAGTTAAAAACCCATCATTAAAAGCGGTAAGTGTATCAGCTGCTGTAAACTCATATCCTAGAGATGAAGCGATTTCAGCAGTTGGTGTTCCACCTGTCATATCCCAAACACTAAAACGTGTAGAATCTCCAAGAACTGGAGCAACAATAATAACAGTAATAGATGTCAATTCATCAGCAACTGGAGACATATAAGTGTGACCTAAAACACCATTTGCGTTAGCAGCTCCAATTCCTAAAGAACCACCAAGAACAACTCCGTTATCTCTTGCAAGAATACTATCATTGTACATGATTGAAACAGTAATCATATCATTACCAGGGTTACCATCAACATCTGTCATAGAAGCAACAAAATCAATATCAACCATTCCTAGTGAAGTCGCAGTATAACCAACCGTTCCTGCAGTAGTTGCACTAGCACCTGGTGCTAAAGAAGCAGTAGGAGCAGTTGCATCAGTTGCAACACCGTTAACTAAAACATTAGCCATTGCATTCATTGCAGCAGCAGAACCATTGTTAAATACTGTAGCTTCAAAAGACAAAGGAGCCACTTGAGCTAAAGGAACATATGTATAGTAAGTACCTATTCCAGCACTATCCACTGCTAAATCATTGGCCACCTGAAGATCAATACAGAAGTCAACAGAACCACCAGCTCCATCTATTGTTGCTACTGATGTTCCACCTACCATAATATCTAATGCTGATGGAGCATCACCCCAATCATCTACTAAGTGAATCGTGTAACAACTTCCTATAGTAAAACAACCTACTACCTCTGTGAAAAAACCATCATTTCCATAAGCACCAGGATCAGCACCACCGGCAACTTGCAATCCTTCACCTGCACATCCTACTAAAGTATTACCATATGCTGCAACAGTGTTTGTTCCACAAGCATCTCCTTGAGGTGTCATTTCCCAATAAGTTTCATAACCCCAGCTATCTGTTGTTACACTAACGGTTAATTCAGCCTCACCTCCTGGACATTGCGCCATAGAAATTGAACCGAACATTACAGTTGCAATTACCGTCATTAAAAATTGTAATTTTTGTTTCATATTAATTTTATTTATTTATTTAAATCAAATGTACACTATTTTTTTTTGAATAAATTCAGGTAGCATATATATTTTTTAAAAAATGTGTTTTAATTAATATTTCAGAGTATTCAGCGAACATTTAAAATTATTCTTCGGTAAATTAAGTACATTTGCCTTCAAAAAATGAGTAGATGAGCCTAACAGAGATTAATAAAAGAAGGACTTTCGGTATTATTTCTCACCCGGATGCTGGTAAAACGACTTTAACTGAAAAATTACTTCTTTTTGGTGGAGCCATTCAATCAGCTGGAGCTGTCAAGAATAATAAAATTAAGAAAACAGCTACTTCCGATTTTATGGAAATCGAAAAGCAAAGAGGTATCTCTGTTGCGACTTCTGTGATGGCTTTTAATTACAAGGGAAAACAAATCAACATTTTAGATACACCTGGACATAAGGATTTTGCTGAAGATACTTTTAGGACGCTTACAGCTGTCGATAGTGTCATTTTAGTAATTGATGTTGCCAGTGGTGTTGAGGCCCAAACAGAAAGGCTGATGGAAGTTTGCAGAATGCGTAAGACTCCCGTTATTATTTTTATCAATAAGCTGGATAGAGACGGAAAAGAATCTTTTGATTTATTGGATGAATTAGAAGAAAAACTAATGATTAAAGTTAGACCTCTTACTTGGCCGATAGGTATGGGGGATCGTTTTAAAGGTGTTTACAACATCTATAAGGAAGAATTGAATTTATTTTCTCCTAATAAAACAGGGATTGCGGATGACATCCAATCACTCTCAGATTTAAATTCTAAAGAATTAGACGAGAAAATCGGGACTGATGCAGCTGATGAATTACGCGAAGAAATTGAAATGATTGAAGGCGTTTACGATCCATTTGATCGTGAAGAGTATTTAAAAGGGGACATTGCTCCTGTATTTTTCGGTTCGGCGGTCAATAATTTTGGTGTCCAAGAATTATTGAATGCTTTCTGTGAAATCTCCCCTTCTCCAATTGGGCGAGATGCTGATACCAAAAGAGTTGAACCCACAGATGATAAATTCTCAGGTTTTGTTTTCAAAATACATGCAAACCTTGATCCTAAGCACAGAGATAGAATTGCCTTTTTACGAATTGTTTCAGGAAAATTTCAAAGAAACACATTTTATAATCATGTTAGAAATGAGAAGAAAATGAAATTCCCAAATCCAACATCATTCATGGCACAAGACAAAAGTGTCATTGATGAAGCTTATCCAGGTGATGTAATTGGATTATACGATTCTGGCAGCTTCAAAATTGGAGATACGCTTACAGAAGGTGAGAAATTCAATTTCAAAGGTATACCTAGTTTTTCACCGGAGATTTTCATGGAACTTGAAAACCTAGACCCTATGAAAAATAAGCAAATGAATAAGGGCATCAAACAGTTAATGGACGAAGGTGTTGCTCAATTGTTTATTCAACAACCAGGGAATAGAAAAATTATTGGAACTGTGGGACAACTTCAATTTGAAGTAATCAGCTATCGATTAGAACATGAATACGGAGCAAAATGTCGTTTTATGCCAAAAAATTACTTCAAGGCTTGCTGGATTACGTCTACTGATAATGAGAAATTTGAACAATTTAAACGTGCTAAGGCTCGTTACATAGCGCTTGATAAAGATAAGCACATAGTTTTCTTAGCAGAGACACCTTTTTTACTGCAAATGGCAGAACAAGACTATCCAGAATTATCTTTCCATAAGACATCAGAATTTATGCTTGAAGAATAATATATTCGAACTTATTCGTTTAAACAATCTCTTCAGGTAATTCGTCTAAAGTGACCAACTTTCCAATATCCACTTTACATACAATATGATTCAACCCGTTTGTTAAAAACAAGTAATTAGCATTCAATTTAGCATTATACTGAGCAATTTGAAGCATTACCTTATCATTTACAGGGATTTCAGGAGCTTTACATTCAACTATTAAAACAGGATTCTGACTTCTATCAAGAACAACGATGTCTGCTCGTTTGTTTACGCCATTGTAATTTAAACTGTATTCTGAAACAATCAAACCAATTGGAATTTTCTTCTTGTTAATGAGGTAATGAATCACATGTTGACGAACCCATTCTTCAGGAGTGCACAATAAATCTAGTTTACGAATTGCACACCAAACATATACCTTCCCATTTTTTCGTTTAAGTCGAAGTGGTGCTTTAGGAAAATCTAAGGGAGTGATCATTTCATCCCTATGAGTAATAGCTCAATATCTTTGAAACTCAAATCAAAAACCTTTCCGAGTACTTCACTCGTGAGAATACCTTTATAGATATATACACCTGACCTAAATCCGCTATCACGAGCAATTAACTCTTTGCATCCACCCATTTCACCCATATTCACGAGTATTGGAGAAAATATATTGGACAATGCAAATGACGCCGTTCGAGACACTCTGGATGCAATATTTGGGACACAATAATGAATGATGTCGTGCTTTACAAAAGTTGGGTTATTGTGGGTTGTGACGCGGGAAGTTTCAAAACAACCTCCTTGATCAATACTCACATCAATAAGCACAGAACCTGGTTTCATATTCATGATCATTTCTTCTGTAACGACACATGGAGTTCTACCCAAAGGAGCTCTTAATGCTCCTATCACTACATCTGCACGCATTAGTGACTTTGCTAAAACCTTAGGCTGAATAACCGATGTATATACTCGAACGCCCAAATCATTCTGCAATCTTCGTAGTTTTGAAAGAGAATTATCAAATACCTTTACTGAAGCTCCTAGACCAAGTGCTGAACGTGAAGCATATTCTCCAACAGTTCCTGCACCAATTACAACAACTTCAGTAGGCTGAACACCAGCAATTCCTCCAAGCATCAATCCCTTTCCTTTGTGAAAAGAGGAGAGTAATTCACCAGCAAGAAGCATAGCAGTCGTTCCAGCAATTTCCCCCATTGTTCTAACCACTGGAAAAACTCCACTATTATCACGTATATAATCCCATGCAATAGCAGTGATTTTTTTCTCCATTAATTTTTGAAGAATAATTTTTGGCTGAATTGAAATTTGTAATGCTGATATTAGGGTCTGATTCCCAGGCATCATCTCTACTTCATCTTCATTGGGAGGTGCAACTTTGAAAATTAAGTTACACGAAAATATTTCTTTACGATCATAGCAAATCTGCGCTCCAGCTTCGCTGTAATCATTGTCCGAAAAATTAGAACCTTCCCCACTCTTCGATTCAACTTTGACCTCATGCCCTTGTGCAACTAATAAAGAAATAGTTTCTGGAACAAGTGCAACACGTCTTTCTTGAAATGAACTTTCTTTTGGGATTCCTATAAATAAATTTCCTTTTTTTCTAGTAATTTCTAGCATTTCCTCCTTTGGAAGTAAGCTGCCTTGTTGCATTAAATGTTTTAAAATTTCTGGATCTGTAATCATATATCTATCGTTAGCGTTCTAGAATTATCCTCATTTCTACGAATATACGACCAAATCACATTATCTGGAAGTAGATTTCTAATTTTTTCTGGCCACTCAATAAAACAAACATCTCCAGAATAGAGCATTTCTTCTATTCCAATATCAAGTGCTTCTAATTCGTCTTCAATTCGGTAAAGGTCAAAGTGATAAATTTTCCCAAACATTTCACTCGTATAATTATTAACCAAAGAATAAGTCGGAGAACCTTCCGCGTCTTCAATTCCCATTGCTTTTAGCAAAGAAAGGATAAAGGTCGTTTTACCACTCCCCATTTCAGCTTCAAAAGCAAATACTTTTCGATGTCCAACTCGCTCAATAAATTCTGTTGCCGTTGCTGGTAAATCATTTAAAGTCTGAATGTGAATATCCATTATTTCGGAACTAATTCTATGTATGGTATCAGTAATTCTTCCAGTGAAATCCCTCCATGTTGAAATGTATCATTATAGTACTTCACAAAATGATTGTAATTGTTTGGGTAAACGAAAAAATCTTGATCACGTGCAAAAACGAACTCAGAATTGATACTTGTCTTTGGTAAAAATCCTTCAAGTGGGTCTTTTATTTGAAAAACATCTTTATCCTTATAAGATAAGCTTCTACCTGTTTTATATCTTAAATTGGTATTTGTGCTTTTTTCTCCTACAATTTTCACAGGATTTGCAACTCTAACCGTTCCATGATCTGTTGTTATTACTAATCGTTTACCCGAAGCTGCAATTTTTTTTACAATATCATGCAATGGCGAATGCTCAAACCAAGAAACCGTCAATGACCGATAGGCAGACTCATCTCCCGCCAATTCTTTAATCACTTCCATTTCTGTTCTAGCATGTGAAAGCATATCCACGAAGTTATAGACAATTACATTCAATTCATTCGTTAGCAACTGACTGAAATTATCTGCCAATTTTTTTCCTGCGGCAAGGTTTGTTATTTTATTATATGAATGCTTTACTTGGCGGTTCAACGATTTTAGCTGTTCATTTAACAATTCATCTTCAAACATATTCTTCCCACCTTCATCCTCTTCGTTTCTCCAATATTGCGGGTATTTTTTTGCAATTTCAGATGGCATCATTCCTGCAAAAAATGAATTTCTAGCATATTGTGTTGCTGTTGGTAGAATTGAATAAACAATTTCTTCCGATTGAATAGTGTAATATTTAGCAAAAATAGGCTGGAGCATTTTCCACTGGTCAAAACGAAGGTTATCGATAACAATTACAAATAAATCACCCTCATCAAGCTTTGGATTGATTCTTCTTTTGAATAAATCATGAATCATTTGCGGGCCTTCTTCTACTCCATTTAGCCAGTCCAAATAGTTATTTTCAATAAATTTAGAAAACTGTGTATTGGCTTCTTTCTTTTGCATTTCAAGAATTTCTTTCATTCCTGAGTCTTCGATATCATTCAATCGTAGCTCCCAATAAACCAGTTTTTCATAAACTTCACTCCACTCTTCAATATCTAATCTACTGTTCAATTGCATCCCGAGCTCTCTAAACTCTTGTTGATAGCTTGAATTCGTTTTCTGAGTAACCAATTTAGTTTTATCCAAGCTTTTCTTTATGGATAATAATATTTGATTTGGATTAACGGGTTTGATTAAATAATCGGCAATGTTTGATCCGATTGCTTCCTCCATGATATATTCTTCCTCACTCTTAGTTATCATCACTACAGGAACGTGTGGCTTATTTTGTTTAATTTTGGTCAATGCTTCTAAACCGGTTATCCCTGGCATGTTCTCATCAAGAAAAATAATATCAAAATCCTCATTTTCACTTTTTTCGACAGCAGTCATACCATTATTTACAGGAGTAACTTCATAGCCTTTAGCTTCTAAGAATAAAATATGTGGCTTTAAAAGGTCAATTTCATCATCTGCCCAAAGGATTTTTATCTGCATGTGCTTTAATTTTATAGTTTTGAAGTTAAGAATGATTCCAATTATTAAAAGTATGCAATTGAATTCAAAAGTCAACACGAATAACAAGAAGAAAATATTTAACGACCCGGTATATGGTTTTATTTCAATTCCAAGGGAAATTATTTTTGATGTGATTGGACATCCTTTCTTTCAGAGGTTGAGAAGAATTAAACAGCTAGGAATGACTCACCTCGTATATCCAGGAGCTCTGCACACAAGATTTCATCATGTAATTGGTGCAATGCATATTATGTCCAAAGCAGTGTCTAGTATCCGAAAAAAAGGACACAAAATAACGGACGAGGAAGAGCAAGCTGTCCTTTTCGCAATATTACTGCACGACATCGGTCATGGACCTTTTAGTCATGCGCTTGAACACGATATTGTTTCCGGCGTTAGTCACGAAGATATTTCTCGTTTCTTCATTGATCGATTGAGTAAAGAATTTGATGGTGAATTAGACATGGCTTTGCAGGTTTTTGACAACACTCACCCTAAGAAATTCCTACATCAACTCGTTTCTAGCCAGTTGGACATGGACAGAATGGATTATCTTAATAGAGATAGCTTTTACACTGGAGTTAGCGAAGGTAAAATTGGCAGTGACCGTATTATCGAAATGATGGATGTCAAAGATGGAAATCTCGTTCTAGAAGAAAAGGGAATTTATTCTATCGAAAAATTCATAGTTGCTCGAAGGCTAATGTATTGGCAAGTATATCTGCACAAGACAGTAGTTGCTTCAGAATTCATGCTTATTCATATTCTAAGAAGAGCAAAGCAACTGGTTCAGGAAGGAAAGCAGCTTTTCGGTTCTCCGACACTACTCTACTTCATGCAGAATAATATTTCTTTAGAAGATTTTCAAAACGATGATCTGGCGCTTGATAATTTCGCTTTACTCGATGATTTTGATATTATGGGTGCAATTAAAGTTTGGCAAACGAATGATGACAAAGTTCTATCAGACTTATCACGCCGATTAGTAAACCGTGATCTATTCAAAATTGAGATTTCTAAGAAACCATTTTCTAAAGAAAAATTAAGCGATACCAGAAATTTGATTCAAAGCCAGTTAGGGCTTAACAATGATGAAGTTGATTTCTTTGTTTATTCTGACATTCTAAGAAATAATGCTTACAATGAAAACCGAGAAAACATAAATCTTCTAATGAAGAGTGGAGACATCATTGACTTAGCAGAAGCTTCTGACAATTTAAATATCTCAGCTCTCTCAAAACCGGTGAAGAAATACTTTTTGAGTTACCCTGTAATTTGATCTTTTAAAGAAGGAAAAAGCGCAACATTTTCTTCAACAAATTGCTCTAAAGTAGCAAAGAAATTCAAAATATCCTGAGGATTATTCTGTGCGTTAATCGTTACAAATCTAATAAATTCAACATTCTCATGAGATCCATAACCTACAAGTAGAGTTGAATGCTCATACAGCAAAGTACATAAAGCGACTGGTGAGATATCTTTGTAATTGAAACAAATTGATATCGAGTCATCATAACTGTAGAGCGTATAATCGGAATTATTACGAATATATTCTCTTGCAACATCAGCTAAATTGAATTGAACATCAATAATTGCCTCCAGTCCAATTGTTCCAACACTTCTCCATAAAGTCCAAAACTTAAGTGCATCATTTCTACGGCCACATTGAAGAGAAGTTTTTCCTAAGTTAAAATCATCATGATCTGTTTGGTACAAATAGCTAGCATCATTTGAGAATGAATCGTAAAGGTGAACCTTATCCCTAACTAATATTAAAGAACAGGAAAGTGGAGTACCAATCATTTTATGAGCATTAAAGCTAAATGAGTCGACCAATTCTACACCATCAATTAGATGTTTATATTTCTCACTAAAAAGAACTGAGCCACAATAAGCACCATCTAGATGCACCCAAATATTGTGTTTTTTACATATGTCAATAAAATCTTTTATAGAATCAAACGCTCCCAGAACTGTTGTTCCAGCGGTTAGATTTAACAATGTGGGTTTAAACCCATTAACTAAGTCTTCTTCAATTAATTTTTGAAGTGAATCTAATCTTAATTTACCGAATTTATCCGCCTTAACATAGCGAACATTATCTCTACCGATACCACAAAAAGCAGCATTTTTTGGTATGCTATAATGGGACACTTCTGAAGTGTAAACAGTTAACTTATCACTTAATCCAACATTACGGGCATCTGAAACAACTCTATCTCTTGCCATTAACATGGACATAAAATTTGTCATAGAACCACCCGCCGCAAAAGTTCCTCCTGAATTTTCATCCCAACCAATAATATCGCATACATTTCGTAAGACAGTTGCTTCTACTCCAATTTGAGCTCCAGCTGCTTTGTACGTATACATACTATTATTAAGCATTACCGCCAATAAATCACCTAAAATGGCCTTCTCGTTTCGCCCACCAAATAATTGATTGAAAAAACCTGAAGTGGCAGTTCTAGTTGTTGCAAAAACCAATTCTCTGATAACCTTCTCAAAATCAACCTCTGACATAGGAGCTTTTGCTAGAGAAAGATCCAAAGTATTGAATAATTCACTAGAAGGTATGTAAGAAGAAACACTTTTTGTTTTTTCATCCTCCAATAAATCCATAAAGATTTGACTAAATAACTCGAGCGTTTTTTCCATTTTTGCTATATTTCTTTATTTTTTCATCAAAAATAAGAGATTTTTAATGGTTTTGGAGCAATTAACGAAGAAAAATGACTAATTTCATGAAAACAGACTTGCTATCAATTAATCCCTTCAGCGAGAATTTATTCTAAAAATAAATGGAAATCATTACAACGATTACGCAGCTAAAAGATGAGTTAAGTGATACCATACCTAGTGATAGGCCTGGAATTATGAAAAAAATTCAGATTCCAGCCTCCGAATTTACAGAATATGAAACTTGGTCAGAATCATCATATACACGAAATTGCCTCTTTAGAGATGAACAATTTGAATTAATACTCATTTGCTGGTCAGCCAAAAGCAAGTCCCCTATCCATGATCATGACCAAAAAGATTGTTGGATTTATCAAGTCAAAGGAGAATTAATTGAAAAGCGTTATGAATTGGAGAATGAAACACCCGTTTTAAAGCAATCATTTTGCATAAAGACCGGTGAATTAACGTATATGCATGACAGAATGGGCTACCATGAAATCATTAATGACACTAATGAAAGTTCATGCAGCTTACACATCTATGCTGCTCCGATTGACACATGCGAGGTTTATTGCCCTGAAAACAAGCAATTTGAAACGAAGGAATTGAGTTATGATACTGAACTCGTTTAATGCGATATTGACTCATGCTTAAATACTTCACCGGCCGCTACTTCAGCATTACCAAACTCATATGGTAATCGTTCCTTATACAAGTATTTCTTCTGTGTCGATTCATAAGGCCGGTAAACATAATATACCTGATTCTTAAAAATTGAAATTTGTTGAATATAACGATGATTTAGTCTCACATGTTCAGATATTTCTCCTGATTTAGTATCAATCCATCCAATATAAGTGTATCCAGCCCTTTCATATACCGCATAAATTTCACCTGTAACTCTATCTTGTATCACATTTTTTTTCCAACCCGTTTTTTGTGAATTATAGTGATGATATATTGGTATACTATCCAAAACCTCACCGAAATCAGTAAATGTTCGCAGCATATCCTTGTAATAATCAAAAACAAACAAGGTGTCATTTCTTTTAAACATTGGTGCGTATAGCTCTTTATAATATAAAGATTGTGTGAAGTAATTCGCTCCAATCCATATTTCAGCATCGATTCCGGTCTTTATTTCTTTGTTTCTTGCCCAAAGTTGTGCTCGAACATCTACCCATTTATATTCAGAACGATAAAGCTCCATCATTAGCTCGTCTTCAATACCAACTATTTTTGAAAAACTCGAATCTAATTGATCATACGCAACATAATCGAAAGCTGGATAATCCTTATTAAATGTTGAAAAATACATTTTAGAAACATTCGTATCAACGATAGGCGCAACGTACTTCATATAGTAGCCTTTATCAAGTTCAGAAATGCTCAACTTATTATCCTTGACATTAACCCCCATGACCGTATTTTCACAAACAACATGAGTGTTTCCTCGATAATCATGCACCAATTCTAATGACCTATAAGGAATATTGAACCGATTCTTTATCTTTTGACCATCATAAATAATCAATTGACTGCCTTTTTTGAGCTGCTTCGGATAAGTCAATAACACAATTTCCCCTGAATTTAGTATTTCAAAATCAGAAACATGTAACACCTTGGACTTAAACACAGTTGATGGCTTTCCTGGTGCCGTCACCACCATTTCTTCGATGTTTTGCTCTTTGATATAATTCATTTTAATATCAAAATAGATCGTATCATCTGCTGATAGGGCTTTCGTTTTTTTTCTTAGTGAAACTTCCTGATATTTTCGATGCTTAATATTAATATCCAAGCGACCTTCATTAATATAAATGTAGACTTTACCTCTATTATTGCTGTAAAATGAATAATTTGTATCCGAAATCGTAAAAATCACATTCGCATTTCGCACAGCATCATCATTAGCTCCATCGAATAATCTCACAACAACATGAACCTTCTTTTCTTGTGCGAAAGAAAAGAAGGCGTTAATGCAACAGAATAAAATTAGAATGTACTTCATATTAATAGTGATGCAATAACAAAAGGTATTCCATAAAAAAACTCCAGTAAAACAGGATGTTATACTGGAGTCAAATTAATTAACTTGAATCTTAAGCGTTAATGTTCATATTATCTAAAACACTCATTACACCTCGAACTGCTTCAGAAGACTCTTGCAACATTGCTTTCTCTTCTTCATTCAAATCCAATTCAATTATTTTTTCAATTCCATTTTTTCCTAGAACAACTGGAACACCTAAAAAGATGTCATTCATCCCATACTCTCCTTGCAACCATGCACAAACAGGGAAAATTCTTTTTTGATCTCTAACTATTGCTTCAACCATCTGCGCTGCTGCTGCTCCTGGTGCATACCAAGCAGAAGTTCCTAATAATTTTACAATCTCACCACCACCGAATTTTGTTCTTTCAATGATTTCGTTTAATTTCTCATCAGAAATTAACTCTGTTACAGGAATTCCTCCAACAGTTGTATATCGTGGAAGAGGAACCATAGTATCACCATGCCCTCCCATTAATACTGCCTGAATATCTTTAGGAGAAATGTTTAATTCTTCCGCTAAAAATGATCTGTAACGAGCTGTATCAAGAACACCTGCCATTCCAAAAACTTTAGATGGATCGATTTTAGCGGTTAAGTATGTACAATATGTCATCACATCCAATGGATTAGAAACACAAATGATTTTAGCATTTGGAGAGTGCTGAATAACATTTTCAGTTACCATTTTAACAATACCTGCATTTGTTGCGATTAAATCATCTCTCGACATACCAGGCTTTCTTGGAAGTCCAGAAGTAATAACAACAACATCAGAATCTGCAGTTTTTGAATAATCATTCGTAGAACCAATGGTTCTTGAATCGTACAAATTAATTGGAGAAGATTCCCAGATATCCAATGCTTTACCTTCGGCAAAACCTTCTTTGATATCTAATAATACAATTTCGTTTGCAATTTCTTTACTTGCTAAAACATTTGCACAAGTTGCACCAACATTACCAGCACCGACAACAGTTACTTTCATTTTGTTTTTCTTTATGTTTATTCTAGTATAGGCTACGAAATTAATACAAAAGTTAGAATTTTTAACCTTTTGAGCACTTTATCTTCCGTTTTATAAACATTTCCTTAAGGATTTGAACAAACTCTTTTACTGTTTAAGATTCAATGCTATAAAAGAAGTATCACAGTCGATCCTAAATTCATAATTTATTCACTAAATCATTATATTTACAGAAATAAATTAATCTTTCAAGAAATAAAGCAACCCTCAAATAATCGTCGCGTCTTATGAACGAAAACAGTGTGGAAAATAAAGAACATTTAAAAGTAATTATTGAAGGCTGCTTGAAGAACAAAAGACGTTCTCAAGAAATGTTGTTCAAGCTCTATTACGGCAAAATGCTCGGGGTTTGTATGCGATACTCAACAGATCGAGATTCTGCAGAAGACGTACTCCAAACTGGTTTCATTAAGATCTTTGAAAAACTGGAAAAATTCGATTACAATGGATCCTTTGAAGGGTGGATGCGAAGAATAATGGCAAATACTGCCATTGACGCGATCAGACGTTCTAAAAAAGACCCAGTGTTAACTGATAATGATGAGGATTTCAAACTTGGAGCTGAAGACCCAATGGTCTTAAAAGAAGAGTTTGAATTTGTTGGTTTAAAGGCAGAAATGGCTTTGTCCGCAATTAATGAGTTATCACCTTCATATAAAGCAGTATTTAATTTGTACGTTATTGAAGAATATACTCACAAAGAAATTGCTGAAATTTTAGGAATAAGTCAAGGAACATCAAAATCTAATTTATCGAAAGCAAAATTTAATTTGCAGAAGGTTTTAAAAGAAAAGTTTACGAATATTGTTTAAAATGAAAAATAATTTAGAAAATAATTTCAAAGAAAGCCTCAGTAATTTTGAGGTACCATACAACAAAGCTGCATGGACTTCTATGAATGCTAAGCTGAATGAAGTTATGCCGACAGGTATAATTGGAGGTGCTAATTACAAATGGATTGCAGCAATTTCTGCTATCGTTATTACTGCAGCCTCTGTGCTGTATATATATTCTTCTGATAAAAATCCTGCAAATAATAAAGTGCAGATTTCTGAGGATGATTCGACGAAAAAAACGAGTAACAATAAAAATGAATTAACTTCGACTACCTCTAATGAAAACGATACAGAGAATAAAACTACTGAACAAACATCATCAGTTATTATTCCATCAACAAACAAACAAGATTTAGAACATAACATTGAATCAGGAGCTTCAAATATTGAGTTAATTGAAAATTTAGATGTCCCACCAACAAATGATACAGACCAAGACGCTTCTAATCAAAGTGCAGGAGAAAATCTGAATCCGAATCAAAGTAAATCAATTATTTTACCATCTTTAGTAGATATTTGTGCTGGTGAAAAGGTTAAGATTCACAATTCAAACGATGTCTCACTTACGATTGAAGGTGCAAATCTCCAAATTTTAGTTAGACCAAATACGACGAAGACTGTATCATTTAATGCCCCAGGTACATATAAAATATATGGCACAAGTGATGCTATTGAAACCGAAACCTTTAATGTAAAAACATTGCCAAAAGTTGATTTTATTATTGACAACGAAAACAGTTACGAAGGCGGATTGCCTGTAACATTTCTGACTGCTACGGATGGACAAAATGTAACCTGGACATTCAATGGATTCAATGCAAGTGGTCAAAATACTAACGCACATTTCTTTACCAAAGGAAATCATGAAATTACTTTATCTACAAATGGCTCTAATGGTTGCAAAAATACAGTAGCACATAACCATTACGTAAAAACTGATTACAATTTAATGGCTGTGAATTCATTTATACCCAATGACTCAGACCCACGTAATAATACGTTTATGCCTTATGCATTAACGCAACGAAACGTTAAATTCAAT
>CAJQQA010000116.1 GCA_905480355.1 uncultured Flavobacteriales bacterium
ATCAACTCCAAACCATGAAAGTAGTCTTGGGAAGCATGTTCAATCACTTCGAAATGGTTGACCAATGACAATTCTATTGCATCTTTACCTTTCAGACCGTTATCAATGCATTCGTAATAAATTTCTTTCATGTGGAAAGAATTTAATTTCTCTAAATCGAAAACCTCTTCTGAACCTCTAGGAAATTCAAATTTCGCTTCAAACTCAATGTCCTCCACTTCCGAAAGACGAGCTTCTAAAAAGCGATCTGGGAATTTAAAAGCATCTTGCCAGTTGATATAGTCTTGCCAAATACCAAAACGGCGAACATTATTACCTAAATCGATTAATTTGAATTGATCTTTGTTTGGCAATTTACGAGAGCCACGACCAATCATCTGGTGATATAGTGTCAATGATCTTGTTGCTCTATTTAATATAATCGCACGAACCGTTGGCTCATCAAAACCTGTTGTAAGAATACCTACAGAAGTTAAAATAGCGTCATCGGTTGTTTTAAACCAGCTCAAAACATCTTTTCGATCCTTATCACTAAACGTGGAATCCAAATGTCTAATTTGAAAGCCTCGTTTCTTAAAGGTCTCCTCAACGCGCATTGAGGTTTCAATACCTGAATTAAAAATTAATGTTTTCTGACCAATTGCAACTTCCTCGTAAGCGAAAAGTAATTTTTCCTGCATGAAATAGTTACCATAGACAACATCAGAACTACTTACTGTAAAATCTCCATTTGACCCGATTTTTAAGCCATGCAAGTTCACATCATATGTGTAAGACTCAGCATCAGCTAAGTATCCGCTTTCAATCAAGGATGAAATACTCTCACCTATTATCAGTTTATCGTAATTATCGTTTAATGGTAAAGCCTTATTGCTACTCAAGGGAGTAGCTGTTACGCCTAATATATTAATCCCATTATAGAATTGGAAAATTTTCCTGAAGCTATTGTAATGGGCTTCATCGACAATTACCAAACCAACATTTTGAATGAAATTTTTATCATCATTCAATCTATTATTCAAAGTTTCAACCATTGCTATAAAGCAATTGTATTCATCTTGATTCGGTAAATCTTTTACTTCACTGTTAATTACTTTATTGTCAACTTTTATTGCAGTTAGTTGCTTTGATGTTTGAACCGACAATTCAATTCTATGCGTTAGAATCAAAACCTTTTTTTGAGTCTTCTCAATGTATCTTCGAGCAATTTCAGAAAAAATAACTGTCTTACCTCCACCTGTAGGCAGTTGGAATAACAAGTTGAAATTCTCACTGTTAGCTAATAACTCTTCAAGTATAGCATCAATTGTGCTTTGTTGAAATGGGTAAAGGATTTTGGCCTTATATAGTTCTGTATCTATCATAGTTCTACTTGCGAAAAGCGGCTACAAAATTACGTTTCTTTTAGTGGATATCAAAAGTCTAATAGAGTTATTTTTAAAATAATATTAATTTTATTCAAATGATGGTTAATACGTACTTATCACGATTAAAGGAATAAACCTGTTTTTTTCAAGACAGATTCAAAATTTATTCAAGATTCTCCTTACTTTTGTATCCGAATTAAGAAACTAGAAAGACATAATTTATGAGTACAATAGAAAAAGTAAAATGCCTAATCATTGGATCTGGCCCTGCTGGCTATACTGCAGCCATTTATGCAGCTAGAGCAGACATGAGTCCGGTTTTATATCAAGGAATGCAACCTGGAGGTCAACTTACAACAACCAATGAGGTTGAGAACTTCCCGGGTTACCCAGATGGTGTAACAGGACCCGAAATGATGGTGCAACTTGAAGCACAAGCAAAACGTTTCGATTCTGATATTCGCTTTGGCTTTATCACAAAGGTTGATTTTTCAGGAGATGTTCACAAATGTTGGGCAGATGATGGAAAAGAAATTCATGCAGACACAGTTATTATATCTACTGGAGCAACAGCTAAATATTTAGGGCTTCCGAGTGAACAAAAGTATTTAGAATTGGGTGGCGGAGTTTCGGCATGTGCTGTCTGTGATGGTTTTTTCTATAGAGGTCAAGAAACAGTAATTGTTGGTGCTGGAGATTCAGCTTGTGAAGAGGCTCACTACCTTTCGAAGCTTTGCACAAAAGTGACTATGATTGTTAGACGAGATGAATTTAGAGCATCGAAAATCATGGCGGAACGTGTTAAAAAAACAGAGAATATTAAAATTATGTTTAATACTGAAACGGAAGAAGTTCTTGGTGATGGACAAGGAGTAACTGGAGCTTTGGTTAAGAATAATAAAACAGGTGAATTAACAACGATTCCTTGTACTGGATTTTTTGTTGCTATTGGTCACAAGCCAAACACCGAGATCTTTAAAGACTTTATGAATTTAGATGAAACTGGATATATAAAATATGAAGAGCCAGGCACATCAAGAACAAACATACCGGGTGTATTTGTCTCTGGTGATGCAGCAGACAAGCGCTACCGTCAGGCAGTTACAGCCGCAGGAACGGGTTGTATGGGCGCTTTGGATGCAGAACGGTATTTAGCCGCTAAAGGTCATTAAAATTAGAAGCTGAGTAGTTCTTGAGGTAAATCAGCTGCTCAGCTTTTATTCACCTTCTTTTCAAGCATTGGGACAAAACTAAAGTGTCCAAATTCCTTTGTTTCGAAATCATCATCAGACAATTTCGTTATCTTTTGCATTACTTGTTTTGACCCTTCACCAACTGGGATAATCATAATGCCACCAATGTTCAATTGCTTCAATAGTTCATCCGGTACAAATGGTGCACCACATGTAATTAATATTTTGTTAAACGGAGCAAATGTTGTAAGTCCTTTGAAGCCGTCTCCAAATGACAATCTCACATTATAGTTAAGATGCTGAAGAATAGTACTCGCCTTTAGATGTAACTCTCGATGTCTTTCAATACTATAAATTTTACCTCCTAACTCAGCAAGAACTGCAGTCTGAAATCCAGACCCGGTTCCGATCTCCAATACTTTCTCACCCTTTTTCAATTCTAATAACTGTGTTTGAAATGCCACGGTATATGGCTGGCTAATTGTTTGACCTGATCCTATTTGAAATGGGATATTAGCGTAAGCTTGTTCTGCAAAGGCATTGTCTAAAAAGTAATGGCGAGGAATAACATCAAATGCGTTGAGCACTTTGTCATCAGTAATTCCCAATTCACGAAGCTCTTTAATTAACCTCTTTCTCATCCCTTTATATCTAAATGAATCTTGCATGTAACAAAGTTAAGCTTAAATCAACGAATACTTGGGTTAAAACTACCAACATTCAATTGTCGAAAAAGATTTAAAAACTTATTAATTATGTATATTTGGTTTTAAATATTCAAAAGAAAAAATGGCAATCTCCAATAAAAAATTGACCTTCAATATTAATGATGATTCAATGCGATTGAAAATATCAGCAATGAATAGTAAGCTTGATACGATCTATGAAGGTGGTGGTAAGAAGAGGATTGAAAGCCATCACGCGAAAGGAAAATTGACAGCAAGGGAACGCATTGCTCTTCTTCTGGATAAAAAAACTAATCAAATTGAAATCGCTGCATTTGCTGGTGATGGAATGTATGAAGAGCATGGTGGATGCCCAGCAGGTGGGGTTGTAATTGTTATCGGTTACGTCTCCGGAAAGCAGTGTATTGTTGTTGCTAATGATGCCACTGTAAAAGCAGGAGCTTGGTTCCCAATTACAGGGAAAAAGAATTTGCGTGCTCAAGAGATTGCTATGGAAAATCGGCTTCCAATTATCTATTTAGTTGATTCTGCAGGAGTTTACTTGCCAATGCAAGATGAAATTTTTCCAGATAAAGAACATTTTGGACGAATTTTTCGAAATAATGCTGTCATGAGCTCGATGGGAATTGTTCAAATTGCTGCAGTTATGGGCAGTTGTGTTGCCGGCGGTGCATATCTACCAATAATGTCGGATGAATCTCTCATTGTTAACAAAACTGGGACTGTTTTTCTTGCAGGATCCTACTTAGTTAAAGCAGCAATTGGAGAAAGTATTGACAATGAAACTTTAGGAGGAGCTACTACACATACAGAAATTTCGGGCGTATGTGATTATAAAACAGAATCTGATGAAGAATGCTTATCGACTATTCGTGACCT
>CAJQQA010000117.1 GCA_905480355.1 uncultured Flavobacteriales bacterium
GTAACCGTATATGTCACTGTCTCAACAGCTGTTCCACTGTTTGTAAGTGTCTCTGAAATATTTCCACTTCCACTTGCACTAAATCCTGTTACGTTTACTGATGATCCTACCGCTGTCCATGAAAATGTTGTTCCCGCAACATCCGCTGTTGGAACTATTCCTGTCGTTCCTCCACTACAGAACTCTTCTGTTAAAATTGCATTCGTAATTGTAGGAATTGGTTTAACAGTAACATTCACGATTATTGGGTTACCAACACAACCCGCTGCTGATGGTGTAACTGTATAAGTCACAACTTGATCAATGGAAGAAATATTTATGAGTGTTTCAGAAATTGTAGTACCACTTTGAGTTGTAGTACTCGCACCTGAAACATTTGGATTATCAATGGCCGACCACTCATATGTTGTTGACGCTTCGGAGCTGGTCAAGGTTATAGAGGTCGTTCCTCCAGAACAAATACTTTCAGGGTTAGGTGTCGCAGTCACTATTGGTTGAGTACAAGCACATATTGGATTTAGCTCATCTAGTAGGTTTACAGTAACCTGAAATGACTCTCCAACACAACCTCCCGCCGAAGGTGCAATTGTATAAGTGATCACCTGATCATTGGGGTAAGTAGGAGGTCCTCCTGGATTGAAATCATCGTTGGTAGGACAATCATCTATTGTGCTTCCTGTTTGAACTGTCAGCGACTCACCATTAACGTTGATATTATCATCTGCTACCCAACAGAACGAACTTCCTGCTGGGCCGCTTAGAGCAATGTTAAGACAATTACCCTCACATAAAGTAGCAGGGTCAGGAGTAGCACTAAAATTAGATGCATCAAGATAAGCACAAGTAAATGATGGAGAACCGTTCGTAGCCAGTTGGTTATCCATATTTACATTACAAACTGTCTGAACTTGACCCGAAGCGTTAGCCCCTGCAGTGAATCCCCATTGAGGGTTAGTGCCAACTAAACCACCAAGATCACCTGTGTATTCTGCAACAACCTGGCCATTATAAACTGCTGTTAAGGTACCAGTTGTTCCAGAGGATACCTCCCAGTAAATACAAATTGAATTAGATCCAGAACCTATAATACTCCCACAACAGATCTCAAGGGGTATTGGTGAAGACAGCTGAGTTCCATTTATTCCACCGTAATTAATTTCTGAGTGGTGACAACCGATATCACCATCAGCAAAAGAATCAAATTCAATACCAACTACGTCTCCGCCATTATTACCATAACCGATAAATCCTCCTTCGCCAGGAAATGGAGCTACGCTGCCTGTTCCATTGAGGACAAATGCTATACCATCTCCCGAACCATTGTTAGAACCAAAATCAGCATCAAAACATACCACGAAATCATTTGTTAGGTCTAGCACATCACAAACTCCAACCCACATACCCGAATTAGCTCCAGTGGATCCGTCGGTGAGAGTCATACAGTTTCCAGTAGTTGAGAACTGAGAATCATTAGGGGTACCATTGTAATAGACTTCTCCAGGTGAACATGTCGGTGCAGGTCCCCCTACATCGGTATATGTGTAGGATGAATTCCCATTGAATGTTATTTGCCCGAATGCATTAGAGTAAATTGCAATTATGGCAATTACGAATGTGATTTTTTTTGTAATCATAACGTAGTAGTATTTAAATAAATTGGTGACCTAATTCAGTAGTTAAAGTCAATCAAAAAACGAGAAGATCAATCTTTCCGTTTTCTGCGAAATAAAAAATATTTTTTATTGAATCTAGCGGTACCCTCTGATCCATTTTTTTCCTTCAAATGGAATCACATAGATGCCATTTTCTAAATTCTCTAAATTAACAGTCTGTGTATTCAAGTTTACTGGAATACTCTAACATAATCAACGAACATGCTCTGTGAAAATTCAGTTGTTGCATTTGGACTACCTGGCCAGTTACCTCCAACAGCAACATTGAATATAAGAAAGAAATTCTGATGAAACTCCGTAAGCTCAGGTCCAGTAATACTCATAACATGATATTGAATATCATCTCGCAAGAACTTTATCGAATTTCCATCCCAAATTATAGAAAAAACATGCCATTCATCTCCGAATGTTCCACTCGCCAAGGAATTAGAACCACCAAAACTAGCATACCCGTTGGCATCCCAATGCATAGTTCCATGCACCGTTCGGTCATTTGCACCTGTACCGCCAATTAGCTCCATAATATCAATCTCTCCGCATGCTGGCCAACTCGCAGTAGTAATGTCATCTCCGAGCATCCATAATGCCGGCCAAAGACCCTGACCTTTGGGCAATGCAGCACGAATATCAATCCTTCCATATTTAAAGGAGCGATTTCCTTGCGTCTTAATTCGGCCTGAAGTATAGTTATAACCTCCAAAAAGTTCTTCTTTCGCAGTAATTGTAAGTATTCCATTGTCAACATTCACATTCTCTTGACGGTAATATTGAAGTTCATTATTTCCCCAGCCCCAATTTCCATTTCCAAGCTCATATACCCAATCAGAAGATAGCGAATTCGCATCGAACTCATCATTCCATGACAAGGTATAACCCGGATAAGATAATGGAGTTGAATATCCTGTTGTTGGTGCTTGCCCAGGAATTGGAGCGGTTAACGAAATTATAACCGTTTCGATTTTCTCTATATAATAGGCAAAAGAAACGTGCGCGCGTGTTCTGACCGTATATGTCCCTGAACTGGAAAAGGTATAGCTTCCCTCACCTTCCTGAGCTTCAACATACGTTGAATCAGTCCCCTCAAAGAACATGAAAGAAAAATAGTTCGTGTTATTTGCTGTCGCTTGGATGTTTACCTGTCCTTCATTAACAGTGACAACTGTTGCTAAATTCGTTGGTAAAACCACTTTCGCTTCATCATCTGACTTATTGCATGATACCAACACAAGCGTTAAACAAACAACTAATAATGAATATCCTTTTATTCTTTTCATAATTTTATTGTTGGATGATATCATCTACGAAGAAAGTACCTGCATCCTGCACATCCCAACCTGGGAACATTACAAATCTATCATATACACCAGAGGCCGCGCCTGCTGCTCCAAAGTCCACCATGATTTCCTGCCATGTATTTGCAACAGTTACCGTAGCATCCAATTCCACGAAATCATTTGTATTCACAGAGTTTTCTATCTTAAACCTAAAATCACCTGTGATCGGCGCCCAAACTTTAAGCGCAATAACACCATTTGTTGAAAAATCTAGTGGCGTCGATAAATCGACGTAAAATCCTGACCAGACTTCATTACCATGAACGGTCTCAATTACATTAGCACTTGTATTTATTCCTGTCTGATCCGGATTCGTAACAACTGAAGCTGTTGAATTTCCGAATGTAACAAATAAAGGCTGAACTGACTCACAATCAATCGGCAGATCAAAAGTTGGGTCTGTTCCACCGCCACCGCCTCCTGAGCTATCAAAACCTTCAGGAATCAACCTCAAATACCATGTAAGCCCTCCTGCGTGGTGCTTATACGACAACCATAATGAGGTCTCTGAATACTCAATTATCTTATAATCATTGAAGCCTGTCCACATCCCCAAGAATGCTGCCCCTGAAACAGATAATATCGTTTCAACACCTTCCGTTACTACCCAGGATTCATTCAGTTGATCTGAATAAGGAGCCGTAAAATCAGAAAGATTCTCATAAGATCCAGGGAAGTCTCCGGCTAAAGAATTGTGCACATACACATCTCCATTGTTTACCATATCATACTGAAAGTTATTAAGATAGAACGTGTATTTATCATCGTACATTCCAACTCCAGCTTTGGCTACGGGACCAGCAGACCACCATTCAG
>CAJQQA010000118.1 GCA_905480355.1 uncultured Flavobacteriales bacterium
AAGCATCACCAATGTCAGTGAAAGCATAATCTAAATAGAAATTTTTAAAATTCAAGCCAATACCAATGTTTGGTTGAATGTTTAAAGTTTGCGAATCATCAAATTCTTTAACATATTGTATGTTTGAGATTCCAGCTCTCAGCGAAACATAATTTTTAAATCCAATTTGCAGACCAATATGCGGATCAACAGAGAGAACATTAGATTTTAATAGGGTGTTTCTTTTCCCATCAGTAGTAATGTCTATATCTAACTCACTTGCCGCGTAAAATCCTTTTTTACCAATATCAAATTTTTTATATCCTGCCAAAATAATTCGAGGAAGTGTTAGCTCAAGGCCATTTTCTGGGAGCTCGTTGCCTGTAGCAAGAAAAACTTCTTGAGTTTCTTGGTCTAAAGAAAATACCCAGGCATTAAATGTTGATGTGACATCTCTTGCCATAACCCCGAATTTCCATTTTTTCTTCGTTTGGTATTGAGCTCCTGCATCAAGTCCGAAACCCCAAGAGTGAGCAAAATCACCTACCTTTCTGTAAATTACTTTAAACGTTCCTCCGATGTTTAGGCCTTCTATTTTTGATTTTCTAGCATAAGAAAGTAAAAAAGCGTAATCGGCAGCCGTGAATGTGGTGATACGATCGTAATCGATAGCACCATTATTATCTATTAGTTGAGTTGTATTAGGTATGTCGTCTACTGCAAAACGTATTGCAGAAAATGCAAGAGTACTTCTTTCATCGATAGAATGAGCCAAACCTAAATAATCATATTTAGCGATACCCGCAAAATATTCGGAATGCATTAAACTAACTTCAAGCCATTTATCTACGTGTACTAGGCCTGCAGGATTCCAATAAGCTGAATTAACGTTATTCGATTGTGCGACAACCGAATTCGCTAACCCTAAGGCATCAGCACCAACCCCTATGGAAAGAAACTCATTAGAATATTTGGGGGCTATAGTATTAGATGGACTTGCGTTTTCTTCTTGAGCGAAGATGGAATTATTTATACAGCACATGAAGCACAATGCAATCAACCATGTAGAATTCATATAGATTTTTTTTTTATAATTCATTAACAGCTTTTTTTGCAAAAAATTGTGTTAGTTTGCGCAGTAATTAGACGCAAGTTAACGTATATGGTTGGCTTTAACACTAAAAATAATTTTAAAAATGTTTAACATCGCAAATTTATTTACGGCTTCAAATATGCTTGCAGGGTTTTTGAGTATTCTATTTGCTGTTACAGGTCATATTGATTTGGCCGTTTGGGCAATTTTTGCTGGCGCCTTTTTTGACTTTTTAGATGGCTTTGCTGCGAGAGTTTTTAAAACGTCTGGAGATATGGGGAAACAATTAGATTCTCTTGCAGACATGGTAACATTTGGTGTTGCACCCGGAATGCTTATGATGGTTGTGTTAACCATTAATCTGAGTAATGACTATTCAAGCACTGAGGTTCAAACTGGTTTTTTAGAGTGGGTTGACTCTCTGTTAAATCTAAACCCTACAGCGTTCTATCCTTTAGCAGGATTGATTATTCCATTTTTCTCACTTTTCCGATTGGCTAAGTTTAATATTGATACTCGTCAAACTACTTCGTTTATAGGGCTTCCTACTCCTGTCAATACTTTGTTTTTTACTACTTTCCCGCTCGCAATCGTTTTTACGAATGAAGCTATGAGTAGTTATATCCAAGTTGTTTTCCATCCTATATTTATTGTGCTTACTATATTGATAATGGGGTTGTTGATGGTTTCTGAGATTCCATTTTTCTCTCTGAAGTTTAACAAAACAGGCATTAAAGGAAATGAGATTAGATATCTTTTTTTGTTAATAAGTATGATAATAATTGTTCTTTTTTCGGTGTGGGCTATAGCATTAATTGTATTTTTGTACTTGATTTTATCGATAATTGAAAATACGTTTTTAACATCAAAAAAGAATGAGATTTAAAGCAGAAATTGATGTAATGCCATTAGATGCATTATTGGACCCTCAGGGAAAAGCAGTAACGAGCAGTATGCAAAATATTGGTTTGGAAGAGATTAGTGAAGTTAGGGTAGGTCGCCATGTTCGTTTAATGGTAGATGCAGCTTCTGAAGGTGAGGCAAAATCAAAAGTTGATGAGGCATGTAAAAAGCTTCTTGCGAATCAAATAATGGAGAGCTATACTTTTCAAATTGAAGAACTTAGCTAGAATATTAAATCTTTGTTAAAATAATTTTATACAATATTATTTTTACTTATATTCATAAATCAATTTGCCTTATTTAGCTTAGGGCATTAAAACAAATCTATGTCTGAACTCGTAGAGAAAAAGAAAGGAAACGGCGGTTTTGTTGCGGTGATAATACTACTGATTGGGGTGATAGGTTTTATGGCTTATTCATTATCAACTAAGGGGAGTGAATTAGATAAAGCTCAAAATCAGAACAAAAGACTCAATGCTGACATGAATGGCATGAACCAAATGATGTCAGGGTATCTTGGGGAGATGACCAATGATATGAAGTCTGATTTCTCTGCTATTCTTGAGACTATTGACGAACTTAAAGTAAATAGCGCGCTGGACAAAGATTCTCTAGAAGCTCAGCAGTATAGAATGGAAGAGCTTCAGGAGCAAGTGAGCCGAGGAAAAATGAATGGGTATCAACTTTTTAAAGCGAGAAAGGAAATAGAGACAATGAAGAGCATCATGCGGGGATATATTGTTCAAATTGACTCTTTGAGCACACTTAATCTTTCATTGACGAATGATTTGGATGAAACGAGAATGAATTTGGATAATACTAAAGAAGAACGTGATCAATATAAGGAAGATGCTGCTCAAAGTGCTGAAAAGGTGAAGATTGGTTCAAAACTACAAGCGTATAATTTCAGTTCTGGTGGATTGAGGATGAAAATGAATAATACTACTACTGATTCAGATAGAGCGAGAAACATAGTTCAAATTAAATCGAGCTTTACAATTTCTGAAAACTTAATTGCAACCACAGGTAAGAAGACAGTTTATCTGCAAATTGTTAATCCTGATGGGAAAATTTTACAATCCAGCTCTGGAAACGTTGTCACGACTGAAAATGGACCTATAGCATATTCTGATTATAAGGATATTGATTATACAAATCAACGATTGGATATGGCAATTTATTATCGATTAAATAATCAAAAGGCTGCGAAAGGAAATTATAAAGTGAAAGTATATTGTCAAGGACAGTTAATCGGGACTGACAGTTTTACTTTAAAATAAACAAGAATGGTTAATATATTTATAGCAAATCTTGATTGGAGTATAACTTCAGATGACATAAAGTCAACTTTTTCTTCATTTGGAGAAGTGAAATATGCACATGTAGTCTATGAGAGAGAAACGAAAAGATCTAAAGGTTTCGCGTATGTTGAAATGGCAGATCCCGATGAAGCAATTAATGCCATTAAAGCATTAAACGGAATGGAGATAAACGGTCGAATAGTTGATGTTAAAATTGCTTCTGAAAAGAAAAATAGAATAAAAAAATAAAATTTTAGAGCATGTCTGACGCTGTTAATGATGGTTTTGTTAAGGTTGAAATTGATGCAAGAGGAGTTGCGGTTATTGAATTTGGTCACCCATTAAGTAATTCTTTGCCTGGAAAAATACTCAACAAGCTTGCCGATGAGATTACAGTTATAGGGATGAATGATGAAGTAAAAGTTGTTGTTCTTAAATCTCAAGGGGAAAGAGCATTCTGCGCTGGCGCAAGTTTTGATGAATTAATTTCAATTCAAGACTTTGAAGCTGGGAAGAAGTTTTTTTCTGGTTTTGCCAATGTGATAAATGCATGTAGAAAAAGCCCTAAATTGATAATAGGTAGAGTTCAAGGCAAGGCTGTTGGAGGAGGAGTTGGTTTAGCTTCTGCGGTAGATTATTGTTTTGCAACTAAGCACGCTTCAGTTAAACTATCTGAATTAGCAGTTGGAATAGGGCCATTTGTGGTCGGGCCGGCAGTAGAACGGAAAATTGGTGTTTCGGCAATGAGCCAGCTCGCAATAAATGCTACTGAGTGGATGCCTGCAAGTTGGGCCCAAGAAAAGGGCTTATACGCTGAAGTTTTAGACACTGTGGAAGAAATGGACAAGAAAATTGAAGAGCTTCTTGTCAAATTGTCAATGTCTAATCCAGAAGCAATG
>CAJQQA010000119.1 GCA_905480355.1 uncultured Flavobacteriales bacterium
AATAAAAAATCCCCGCTGTTTTCACAACGGGGATTCTCTAACTATTTCGTTTTGGTTATCGAGCGATGTCGAGATACCAATCTTACTTTGTCTTCAGCTCAATGAATTGAAACGGTTGGTATTTATCTTGATTCTCAAAGTCTCCTTTGTAATCAGGGCCATCGACTACAGATGAAAGAATTTCTACGGTTACTTTGCTTGTCAAATCTTTTGACGCATAGTATCCTTCTAATACTTTCTGGATTTCTGTTGCTCTTGATTTCGCTAATTTCTCATTGGTACCCCAAGTAGCTGTTCTTACCTTAGAGGCAGATGAAACAATTGTAATTGATACATTCTCTCTTCCTGCAGCTAATTGAGCTTCGATTGTCTCAACAAAGTTTTTCAAAGCTCCGTCTTCAACAGTCAACTTATTGGCATTGTATCCAAACATGTGCTTCATAGTGATGTCCATTGCTGGACCAGGCTCTCCAATCACAACAGTTGTTTGTGCAGTTTGACCAATCGCATCCGTAAGCGTTACATCATATGAACCAGCAACAAGTCCTTGTGGATCTTCATCTGTTGATCCGTTTGACCAAAGGTAAGTGTATGGTGGAACACCTGAATCTGGCGTACCATCGATTTTACCATCACTTCCTTGATAAACTGTAACATCTGTTCCAACTGCTGAAATTGTCGGTGGTGGAGGCGTTAATATGTTCACCATCCAAATATCACTCAATTCTGAATCACGGTTACTTGACCAGTAAGCCTGATTATCTGAATGAATAAAGTAAGCATCAAACTTTGGTGTGTTAATAACAGCTCCTAAGTTCGTTGGCTTTGACCATGAGCTCCAGCTTCCTTGTTTCACAGAATAGAAAATGTCTGCATCTCCCTGTCCACCAAATCCATTACTTGAAAAGTAAAGCGTATCTGTTGACCCTGAAAGAAATGGAGAAATCTCATAACCTGTTGAGTTTATGTTTGATCCCATATGAACAGGTGATGACCATGAAGAACCATTTTTTGTGCTTACATATAAATCCTCTTGCCCTTTTGTTCCAGGACCTTCATAGGATATAATAATAACTGTTTCATTCTCATTGACATGAAAACCATAAAAGCCGCCATCGATGTCAAGTCCGGGAATGTCTATGCCTTCGGGCTTACCCCATTGACTTGCTGAACCTGTCGATTTGGCAACTCCCTTTACCAAATCACGCTTTCCGTCATAAGAGTTGAGTAAATACATTGATGTTCCAGTTTTGTTTACTCCCAAAACAGCATTGTTGTATTTATTGTTCACTCCTTTTAAACGTTCACAATCTCCATAAGATCCTGCGCCGTCTTTTCTTGAAAACCAAATATCTTGATCTTGGGCATCACCCTTGTTATCATCACTGTATGTTCTTACAAAATAAAGAATAGAACTGTCTTTTGAGAAAACAGGAATACTCTCTTCTGATTCAACAGTGTTGACTGTTCCGCCGAGTTTCATCGGTTCTGAATAGTTCCAAAATTGAGCATTGGATACACCACAAATACCAGCAAATAATGCTGCAATTACTACCTTTCTTTTCATACCTCTAGTTTATCTACCTAACATTAATCCTAAAACAAGCTCATGGCCTCCACTACTGTGCTCATTGAATCGAGACACGTTGTAATCATAGGAGTAACCAAACTTAAATCGTTTACTGATATTGAGTCCTGCCATGGCAACAATCGCATCTGTGTTTCTATAAGAAACAGCGAACCATAACCATTCTTTGTACTCTAACTGCAAAGAACCTTCAATTGATACTGGAGCAGGGTTTAAATACTTAACAAGCATCGCTGGCATAAGTGTTACGTTATCTGACACCTTGAATTTATAACCAATCGTTGCCTTTGTGTGAATTTCTGGAGAAAAGTTTGCAGGATCTGCTCCAAAACTAACAAGGTCACCCGTTAGTTGTTCTGCCGAAAGACCAAGAAAAAACTTATCCGAATAAAAGTAAAGACCCGCATCTAAATCCATTGTATTGTTATCTCCTTGATTGGCATACGTGTCATATGTATTGTCTGTTGCCGTTCCAGTAAAAAGATTAAGCGTCTGTGCTTTGTCTTTTAAAAATGCTCTGTTGGAAACACCAAGGTTAACTCCCAATGAAAGATTAAATTTCTTTGTTACTGGAATATGCAAAGCATACGTTCCTGCAAATTTAAGCTGACGAAAGGCTCCGTACTGATCAATCATAACCATTCCACCAACAACATGCTTTAATTTCCCTGTCTTAATCTTTGGATTACGAATAGGGCCATTACTTACACGAAGTGCTGGATTATACTTTAACCTTGGCTTTGCCGATACCGGTGACGAAGCATAAAGATATGACGTTTTTGGTGCATCTTCAAAACCCAACCACTGAAGTCTTCCTCCAGCTGTGATGTCTAAAAAGTCATACACTCCTGCAGCTCCAGGATTGACCATGTACTGGTTTCTTAAATACTGACTAAACTGTGGGACTTGTTGCCCAAAAGCCATTGAACTAAAACCAATAAGTGCTGTTATGATTAATTTTCGCATTATTTCTATTTATTTAATATGATTGAAACTATTCCTGTTGCCGTTTCGTTTTCCTTGTCATTGAACTCAATGATGAAGTAATATGAACCAATCGGAAGAAGTTCTTCCTTGTATGTTCCATCCCAACGTCTTGCGTCGTAGCTTCCTTGTTCTGATGTAAACAATAAGTTACCCCATCTGTTGTAAACATAAACAATATTATTTGGATATGTTAAATCAAGGTCTAA
>CAJQQA010000120.1 GCA_905480355.1 uncultured Flavobacteriales bacterium
CAATTGATAAATTGGGGGCATACCATAATGATACAAGTTGTGCTGCAATAGCGATGAAAACAAATGTTCTAAAATTAAAATCATCCCTAAACCGATAAAGGATGAGGTATGCAATGAAACCTAGTGTGTAAAAAGAAGCAATAAAGCCAAACTCTGTCCTATCAGCAGTGAAATTAACGAGATAAAGAGATAGTATAAAGATAATGGAACTAATCGCTAGTATCAACCGTTGAGCCGTTGAATTTAGTCGATTTAAATCCATTTATTTCGATTTAGCAGGTCTTAATTCCGCAATTGAGTGATAGAATACTAGACCGTATCCAAACGCTAACATCAAGTGAAATGGAACCATTCCTAAGTCGCCATAGATTGTTCTAGTTATAGCAGTGTATGTGAATAATAACATTAGTAAGCCTTCGCCAATATTTAAAATAGAAAGGCTTTTTTTATCATATTTATTTTCTTTTGCATCGTTGTTGGCACCAACATTAAACTTAGGTGTTCTTACGAATGAACTTTTAATTCCAAGATAACCTTCAATAACAGCTACTGAATTATTTAATGCTAAGCCCATAGAAACCATTAAGAAGATAAAAAACCGTCCTAAAAACTTAAAGAAGGACGAGAAGAGATTTTCTGTTTTATCGCGGTATGAATGCCAATAATAATACATTAGGAAAACAGTACTGATCAAAAATATTGCAGCATATTGAAGAACACTGTTCAAGTCAGAAAAACTATCTTTAATATGAAGAACCATCAGACTCAACATCGAGATGATAAGAATAAAGATAAATACTGAAGAATTGAATAAATGAGAAAGTCCGTGCACTCGATTGGAAAACCGTACACCTTTTGTAGTAAACAATTCTTTCCACATCTTGACAAAGCATTCAGCTCCACCTTTCATCCAACGATGCTGTTGACTTTTTAATGCTGACATTGTAACGGGTAACTCTGCAGGAGCAATAACATCTTCTCTATATTCGAAACGCCATCCTTTTAATTGTGCTCTATAGCTTAAATCAAGATCTTCTGTAAGTGTATCATGTTCCCATCCGCCTGCATCTTCAATACACTTTTTTCTCCATATCCCACCTGTTCCATTGAAATTAATAAAATGTCCAGATGCCGTTCTACCTACTTGTTCAATTGCGAAGTGACCATTCAATCCAAAGGCTTGTAATTCAGTCAGAAGTGAATAGCTTTTGTTTATATGCCCCCATCTGGTTTGCACAACACCTACATTATCATCTTTGAAAAAAGGCATTGTTTTTTGAAGAAAGTCTGGGTTGGGAATGAAATCCGCATCGAAAATACCAATAAATTCTCCTTCTACACGATCCATAGCATCATCAAGCGCTCCAGCCTTATAACCAGTTCGGTCTGTTCGATGAATGTGTTGAATATTAATTCCTCTCATTGATACTTCTGCAACCTTTTTAGCTATTACATCAACTGTCTCATCTGTAGAATCATCCAAAACTTGTATTTGAAATTTATCCGAAGGATAATCAAATTGTGAAACCGTTTCAATGATTCGTTCTGCTACGTATAGCTCATTGAACATTGGTAATTGAATGGTAACTTTTGGGGTATTGTTTGGATCGTAAATTGGTTTGATTTCTTTTTCCTTTACTTTCCTATTCTTAACATAATTAATTGCGAGTGTTAACTGAAGAATACTGTAGAAAAGCACAAGAAAAAGACATACGAAGTATATTCCAATAATTATTTTTGCTGTAAAATGAGACCAATAATGCTCTTGACCAAAGGCATCACCCCAATTGAACATCCAAGAGACTTTTCGCTCAATCATGAAGGGCGTGAATGTATAACCATCAACGTGCCTTTGTTTTAATTCAAATGGAATCTCTTTGCGATTATACGTTTTATCATCAACGATAAGAGTGTATTTACCTGCAGGCACTTCTGAAAATCGAAACACGCCTTCAGAATTACTTTTTGCGCGATATGTTTTACTTAAATCGGCATTTTGAATTTTAAATTTCGCTTTAGAAACGACGCTTTTTGTCTTTAAGTCTTTAACACTCCCTTCAACGAATTTAATCATTTGAGCACTTAAACTAAATGTCGTAGTTAGCAGTATTAATGTGAGAAAGTTCTTAATGGTCTTCATTCAATTTCTTTTTCAATCTGGTATTCTTGTCAATATAATTCTTTAGAAAAGGTATTTAAAAACAGCAAATATAATCTTTATTCCTGCAAGTATGGTCCCTTTTACTGTTCCACTTACTTTGGAAATACCAATTCGTTTTTTGTAATTAACAGGAACCTCGGAATACGACATCTTATGTTTGAGAACTTTTATCTGCATTTCGATCGTCCAACCATAGGTTTTATCAGACATTCCTAATTTTTGAAGTGACTGAAATTTCATCGCTCTAAATGGACCTAGATCCGTAAATTTACCTCGATAAAAAACTCGAATTAATTTAGTTGCAAGCCAGTTGCCAAATACTTGTTGCGGTGTTAATGATCCTTTTTCTCTCTTACCCAAAACACGAGAACCGATCACTAAATCTCTGTCATTTTCCAGAATTGGAGCAACTACGTCTTTAATTTCTTCGGGATAATCAGAATAATCACCGTCTAAGAATACAATTATTTCGGTATTTAATCTTTCACATTCTGCAATGCCTTTGAGACATGCCCAGCCATATCCTTTTCTTGTTTCATCAAGAACAATTGCACCTGCTTCAATAGCCACTTTAACTGTATTGTCTGTAGAGTTATTGTTAACGACAATTACATGATTTACTAATTCTCGATCGATATCTAGAACAACTTTCCCAATAGACTGATCTTCATTGAAAGCTGGAATAACGACAGAAATTATTTTATTCTTCATTGAGGTGAAACAAATTGTTTAAGTCAGTTTTTGATTCCTTAGGTTCTCGAAGTTACATGTTTAATTTAACACCATCTTTCGAAATAATCAATGGGTTCGAATCAAATCTCCCTTCTTCTGGCCCATTCTCAAGTTTTAAAACACCTCTTGGACACACATCTGAACACACACCACAACCAACACAACTTGAACGAACAATGTTTTCTCCTTTTTGAGCGTAGGCACGAACATCAATTCCCTGTTCACAATAGGTAGAACAGTTTCCACATGAGATGCATTGAGAGCCATTTGTTGTAATTCTAAATCTTGATTTAAAACGTTGAAATAATCCCATATAACCCGCCATTGGACAACCAAAACGACACCAAACTCTATTTCCAAGAATAGGGTAGAAGCCAACTCAAATAACTCCTGCAAATGCTGCGCCCACAAGAAATCCATAGACTTTTTTAATACTGGCACTTTTAAAATAGAACACTTTAGTATTGCCTGAGTAGTAAGCATACGTCACTAAACCAGCAATAAGAACTAAAATAATTGCTCCGACTAATAATACATTTTTCTTATATTTTCTTGCGCCAAATGCGAGGGCAACAGAAGAAACTAGGCACAAGACAATAGTCCAAATTAAATATCCTTCTTGTGTGATAGTTATTAGACCAATTTCATAGTCCTTACCTGAAAAATATGGCCATAACGAAGCAACGGTCGTAATCAAAACAAAGACCATCACAGAATGCATAATCCATCTTTCCAATTTCCAAGACACTTCTGTTTTTGAAGAGAGTTGTCTGAAACTATCACCTGCTGTCTCTGCTAATCCACCACATCCACAAACCCATGAGCAATACCATCTTTTCCCGACGAGGTATGTTAAGAATGGTGTAACTACTAAGAATAATAGGATTCCCCAAACGAAATAATACATGCCAGAAACACCTTCTTTTGCCATTGCATTTAATTGATATGATTCAATAAAACCATAATTTAATGGCCAAACATTCTTTAAGTCTTTTCCGAAATAACCACCTCCGGTACTAAATTCTTCAAGTATGAATGGAAGGAAATAAGCAAAAATCATTTGAAAGAAAATAACAGAAATTGTTCTAACTATTTGGTAGCGATTGTTTCTGTATTTCACAATAAATTTGATTCCTAGAAAGGTGATTACAAAAGTATAAATTGTGCCATATACAAACCATCGGTCCGCTAATGAGTCTCTCAGCAAAAATGATAATGGATCGAATAATCGAATCAAGTGCTCCAATGAATCTGAAAACCAATAAATTTGAATGTAGAACGCTGTTAAAGCGACTCCTGCTAACCAACCCAGTGCTCCACGACTACTGAAAGAATTGAACCAAACATGATTGTTCTTTATGCCTACCGTTTGACCATTGTATGTCCCGTAAGTGTAAGTAAGAATTCCTATTGCCATTAGGCCAAGTGAGAGCCATAGAAACAATGTCGCTGGTTCTAGAGATATTCCAAACCACGACAATCCCAATATTCCAAATCCTATGACGCCAATTCCAAGTCCTGTTTTTTGAGTAACATTTGCAGTTTTACTATAAATAGAATTGAAAGAGAAATGTGATTTACTGTATGTGAAGAAAAGTATACCTAGAAGCATTAAAGTAAATGAACCAATGATAAAGGCGTCAAAATTTTCAGTGTCACTCAGTTTAGTTTTTGCAAGAATGGAAGTTGAAATTAATTCTATAATTCCCAATACCCCCAAACCGAAAAGACCAATTCCAAGTTTATATAAAACAGAAAGTTTATTTGCTTCTACTCCAGTTAAAGAATGATTTGTTTCCATATTGATTAAGCCTTTATTAATTTCTGCCACCACTTGGCTTTGTTCACGATAATAGAAGTTCCAAATTTTTCATTGAATTGTTGAATGATATCATCCTCATATTTAGTATAAAATTCAGGGTCGAAATTCGCTGATTTTAAATCGGTGAGAACTTCTTCGATGCTAGCGTTATTTAGTAACCAATTGTTGAAAACAGGATGTCTCATCCGAATTCCAAAATTATTAATTCCAATAAATTTACGTGATGCTTTTTCAAATACAAAATGCAATAATATTTCTTGTTTTGGATGCTCGTAAACGAATTCTTCCTGTCCCTCGGTCAATTGATTTAAAACTGTTCCGTATGTCTGGTATTCGATATCCATAAATTTAGCTGAGTTAAACCAATACCCAGGATTGTATGCATTTTTATCTCCAGTAAGGTTCTTGGCTAATGTTTCACCCATTATTTTTCCGGTATACCAAACTTGTTCTATTGGTCGTCTTCCAGGGAGTGCTATTTTAAATTCTGCACAATCTCCAATGGCAAAAACGTCTTTCGCTGAAGTTTCGAAGAATTCATTGATTAATATTCCGCGATTGCATTTGATTCCACTGTCTTTCACAAATTGTATGTTAGGAGATACTCCTGCCGTTAATCCAACAAAATCACACTTAATGGTAGCTCCATTTTTTGTAAGAACTGAAACTGCTTCATTATTTTCATCTGTATTTATTACATCGAGCTCTTCCGAATAGATCATATTTAATCCATGATGTCGGTCAAAATGTTTCATGATGAATTTCGAATTTGAGTTGGGCAAGACGTTATTCCAGAAATAATCTTCGCGGATCAGAAAATCTACTTTTATATTTCTTGAAAGAAACATTTCAGCCATTTCAATACCAATTAATCCGCCACCAACGATGACGGCTTTCTTTATTCGAGTAGAGCGTTGTTCAATGTAATCTAAATCTTGTTTTGAATACAATCCTCGCACTCCTTCAGCATCTTGTCCTTTCCATCCAAATTTATTTGGTTTTGAGCCTGTTGCTAATATGAGTTTATCGTACTTGATCGTATTTCCGCCTTTTGTTGTTAGAGATTTATTATCCATATCAATGTTTAGAACAAAGGCATTCAATAATTCAAGTCTATTTTTTTTCCAAAAATGATTTTCATACGGTTTTGTGTGTTCGAACTTCATGTGCCCCATGAATATATACATGAGGGCTGTTCTTGAGAAAAAGTAATCCGATTCTGATGAAACAATGATAATTTCTTCATCACTTCTCTTTCGAATATTTCGAGCAGCTGTGACGCCTGAAATCCCGTTACCGATAATTACAATCATAGAAAATCTAATTTATTACAAGATAGATTTTTTTGACGGTAATACAGAAATTGACTTACAGATTTTGAAAGAGAAAATAAAAAAAGCCGTTTCATTTATTGAAACGGCTTCATTTTTTTTTAAAGTTATCTATTTCCATACACCCCTGCTCGAAAAAGCATCAATTCTGTCATTAATCCTTTTCTTTGGATCAACTAATTTCAATTCTTTCAATTGCTTTTTAATTGTTCTTTTAACAGCTTTAAAAGCGTCAGTATGATTTCTGTGTGCTCCATTTGCGGGCTCTTTAATTATATAATCAACGATTCCCAATTTTTTCAAGTCAGTCGAAGTCAACTTCAGCGCTTCGGCTGCTTTTTCTTTGAAATCCCATGATCTCCATAAGATTGAAGAACAAGATTCTGGAGAAATAACTGAATACCATGTATTCTCCATCATATTTACTCTGTCTCCTACACCAATTCCTAATGCTCCACCAGAAGCGCCTTCACCAATAACGATACAGATAACAGGAACTGTTAATCGCATCATTTCATAGATGTTTCTTGCAATAGCTTCACCTTGACCTCTTTCTTCGGCTTCTAATCCGGGAAATGCTCCAGGAGTGTCTATTAAAGTGACAATAGGTTTCCCAAATTTTTCAGCCATTTTCATTAATCGTAAAGCTTTTCTATAGCCTTCAGGATTAGGCATTCCGAAATTTCGGTATTGACGCATTTTAGTATTTACACCTTTTTGTTGACCGATAAACATAACTGTTTCTCCATCTAAAAGTCCAAAACCTCCAACCATGGCTTTATCGTCTTTCACGTTACGATCTCCATGAAATTCTTGAAATTCTCCATCAGTTATAGCTTCAATATAAGCTAAAGCATATGGTCTGTCAGGGTGACGAGATAGTTGTACTTTCTGCCAAGGTGTAAGTTCTGAAAAAACTTCCTTGGTTTTCTTTGTCAATTTATCTTCCAGCTCTGTGATTTTGTCAGACAGATCAACATCTGTACTCTCCTCAATGCCCTGCATTTTTATTATTTGATCTTCTAATTCCTTGATAGGTTCTTCAAAATCTAAATATGTTGCCATTCTCTTTTTAATTTGAAGGGCGAAAGTTACAAAAATTGTTTACTTGTTCTAACTTTGTCTTATGATATTGTTTCCACCAGCAAAGATAAATTTGGGTTTAAATGTTCTTTATAAAAGAGAAGATGGCTTTCATGAATTGGATACGTGCATGCTCCCAATTGCAATATCCGATGTTCTTGAAATGTTACCATCAGAAAACTTTAAATTTAAACAAACAGGATTAACAGTTGATGGAGACGAAGAGATGAATCTTGTGGTGAGGGCATTTCGATTAATGCAAAAGAGGTTTCATATTCCGAATGTTGCAATTCATTTGCGAAAAAACATTCCAATGGGAGCTGGTCTTGGTGGAGGGTCCTCTGACGCAACTTATACCATTATTGGACTCAATGAAATGTTTAATTTAAAGTTAACTAAAATTGAATTGCGAGAAATTGCTTCTCAATTAGGCAGTGATTGTGCATTTTTTGTTGAGAATAAACCTCAACTAGCAAAAGGAAGAGGTGAGATTTTGTCGACTATACAACTCCATTTATTAGGATATTACATGAAGATTGTCAATCCAGGGATTCATATAGGAACAGCTGAAGCGTATAATGATATAAAGTTTAGTACGCCAGAAACTTCGGTTGAGCAGGTACTTGATTTACCTATTGATCAATGGCAAGAGTTATTGCAGAATAGTTTTGAAAAAGGTGTTTTCTCGAATCATCCGGAAATAGGGCAGTTGAAATCGAAATTATTAGAGGAAGGGGCTATTTATGCTAGTATGTCGGGAAGTGGTTCGACTGTCTATGGCATTTATTCTTCTCAACCAAAATTATCCTTTTCTAAAGATTATGAGCGCGTATTTTCGCTTGATTTTTCCGACTAATTCTTGTTGAGACTGAGCTTTTCTCTGGCAACCTGATTCGCGCAATGTATTTCAACAATATAAAGGCCTTGAGAAAGTGAATTTAAATTAAGGAGCGACTTATTACTGAAAGTATTCTTGATGAATACAAGATCTCCCGCCATATTGTAAATTTGAATAGAAATTATTTCTTGTTCAGCCTCTATTGTTAAGTGGCCATTCGCTGGATTTGGAAACATTGAAATTCTAAGTTTATTTTCAACTGGACTTAATCCAGCACTGCTATTCGGATCTGCTTCAAAATGAGAAACCCCTCCAAGATCTTGCCCGACAAATAGATTCAATTCTCCGTCATTGTTAATGTCATTTACAGCAAATGAACTGTATGATTGCACATCAATATTTACATAGTTTTCCGAAACCAAGGTGAATGATTCGCCCGAGTCAATGTTGCCATCTATATTATTGTAATACATTAGATTTCCATTAATTGAACCTAAGAATAGAACTGTATTTCCATTCTCAATGAAAAAATGTGGGCTTGGATATCCGTCAGGTAATATAGAAGCAATATCGATATTACCTAAAAGAGAGTTGGTGAGTTCAAACAATGGATTTAAAGATGTTCCAATGTTTTTATAGTAGATGAGTTCGCCCGTTTTCTGTCCTAAGACCAGATCCAAGAGTCCATCTTTGTCTAAGTCAAAAAGCTGTGGGTGACAAAATGAATGAACATTAATAACGTTGCCACTGTTGTCCTGATAATTGTCAATGCTGGTAGAATAGTTCGCGTTTCCTCCTAGACTCGTATTCTCGTGGAAAGCCAATGTGCCATCTTCCTTACCTATAAACATGTCATCATCACCATCATTATCGATATCACCAAAGGTTGGTATAACTCTTAATCCATAATTAAATGAAGATAAATTGAAGATATCATTGTCTATAAAACTAAACTCAGGAGTGTTCGCAGTACCAGTATTTAAATAAAGCGCTATGCTACTTTCTTTATCAAGAACAGGTTTGTATTTATAGAAATTAGCAACCAATAAATCCTCTAAACCATCTTGATTGTAGTCTGAGAATACAGGGACGCTTCCTGTTCCATGCTCAATCATTTGATTTTGAAGAAAGTCAGAAGAAATAAAAATAAAATTGGGAGCGGTATTTGTCCCTAGATTTTTATAAAATTGGACGCTTTTGGTATTGAATGAGATGTTTTTTGCATTAGGACAGACGATTAAATCTTTGATGTTATCAAAATCGACATCTACGTAAAAAGCCGCTGGAAAAAGTTGTGTATATGAAGGAGTTGTATTTGAAGGGAAATTACTTTCAACACTTACCATCGCAGAGTTTGAATTGACAACAGTTCCTCCGTTAATCAGTAAGTTTAAATTGGTGAAAGCTACATCTCCAATAATTAAATCAATGAGTCCTGAATTATTGTAATCTAGACCCAATAAGGTAGACCCAGAGTGATTTGCTTTAACAGCTTTATTTTTTTCGATGTTAGCTTCAGGGTTTGGAACAGTTCCGCCACTGCATGGAAAGTCTGGATCGTTTAATAAGAGTGAATTTGTACTTACATCTTCGGAAAATTTTCCCCAGCACTCATTCTTCAATTCAAAAATTAACGAATCCGGAATGCCATAGAGCTCCATGCTTTGATTTTTATGATACTCTACATGTGACCCCCCGATATGAAAAGTTAGAACGTCGATATCTCCATCATTATCAACATCTAGAATCGCAGGAATATCACTTGAACTGACAAATAAGTTAGAGTATAATGCAGGTAATTGTGTGTAAACAATGTCTTGATAAAGCTCCCATTGAAGTCCGGTTGCAGCGTTGCCTATATTTCGGTAAACTTTAATACCTCCAATGCCATAAGTAAATAAATCTTTTTCACCATCATTATCGTAATCCACCATTGTAGCACGATAACGCATTCCAGGAGGAAATTTGTTTTGAGCATTGTAGGCCAATTCATAGTGCAGTCCTCCGTTTGTTTCTTGAGTATATACGATAATGTTATCCGAGCTTCGATCAAATATGAATAGATCCATATCGCCGTCATAATCAAAGTCAAAGT
>CAJQQA010000121.1 GCA_905480355.1 uncultured Flavobacteriales bacterium
ACTCTGCCTCCAATCACTTGGAATATTAATTAGATAGTTCTCTGGGGCTTTAAATGCCTTACCCAAAACTGCTATTTCATTCACTTCTAAATAATTGTAAAATAGAACAATTGGAACTGCTATTACCAATACCCAAACTGGTGCGGGTATGAAGTGAAAGACTTTATAACTAATTCGAGCATGAAACAACAAAAGAATGATACCAATACCTGAAATTATCGCTATATATGGATTGATTTCAGGTATTTTATAAAAGATGTCTGCAATAATTCCTATCGTGTTTTCGGCATCGGAGTGGGTCCCCATAGCAACGTGCATTTGCTTCGCGAAAATAATTATCCCAATAGACGCTAGTATCCCATGTATAACCGTTGAAGGAAACATTTCTGCTATCCGACCAATTTTCAATAAACCAATAACCACTTGTAATGCTCCAGCAATCATGATTGCCGCCAAAACATATTCGAATGCTTTTATTGAACCACATCCATCATCTAATGCTATGACTGCCGCTAAAATAACTCCAATCAATCCAGCAGCTGGTCCATTAATTGACAAGGCACTGCTTCGAAAAAAAGTAGTAACTAGACCTCCAATTACAGCTGTGATTAAACCAGAAACAGGTGGGATTCCTGCCGCCACAGCTATGGCCAATGATAAAGGTAACGCGACAAGAGAGACACTGATTGCCGCAAGGACATCATTTCTCCAATGTTTTGAAAAGCCTTTTAGGCCAGTAAACGGTAAATCCTCCTTAATTTTAGACATTTATTGAATCTAGCCGATGAAGATACATGAATTTTTCAATATTACACTGTTCCAATTGAGTAACTCAATTTAAGATTCAGCTAAAAAATATGTCTATTTAGGTGGCAGATAGCTTCGTAATACAAGGAATATCAGGTGTAATTTGGTGTAATATTGAGAGCTTCAATTCAAAAAGCTGGAGTGAAAATTCGTAAGAAGCTTATTATTCAATGACGAGAATTTATGCGCTAATATCCGGTTCAATTTTCTTATATCGGTTTCAGTCGATAATAGACTTATAAAATTGATGCACATAACAATGGTTAAAATACCTAAACCTAACGAAGCCATGCCGTTTTTACTTATCTTGGCTGGAACGATATATACAATTCTTACTTCCCCCCCCCGAAAAAAATAATTACAGAGAGGTATCATTTTCTTGAAAAAAAGTTAATTTTAAACTAATAATCAATAAATATTAACAATTTGATTTTTAAAACGTTACTCAGAATTAAGGATCAAATGATTATCTTTAAGAAAACTACTAATAATTATAATTTAGTTTAACCTAAAATAATAATAATAATAATATGAAAACAGTTTTAGTCTTAATATCAGGAATTATAATTCTTAGCAGTTGTTACCAGAGAATAGGTGATTTAACTATCGTCGCTAATCGAAATGTAGATTCGGATAAAGAATATGTTATCTTACAAAGAAATGCTCAAGGAGCAGCAAAAATGAAAAAAGATGATGCTTTGGAACTAGCCATAGACAATGCTACTGAAAAATATAGAGGTGAATATTTGATGAATGTTAAAATATATGTAAAGGGCAACGGTAAAAAAATCAAAGTGGAAGGAGATGTTTGGGGAATGAAATCTGAAACTTCAGTGACGAATATTGAAGTTGAGTCTTCAGTCAAAAAAAAAATAGAATTTGAAAATGGAAATACCGTTTCATTTAAAAATTCAGGGAAAATTGTTGAAGGAATAATAGTTGGTATTAATTCAAATGGTGCGGTTGTAGAGTTTAAAAACTTAATAGGTAAATTAACAAAGAAAGAAATCAATTTTGATGACTTGACCAAGATTGAGCGATGAAGAAAAACTTACATTATTTGCAGTTTATAAGGTGTATAAATAGTTTGACATCTTATAAAGCATATAAAAAAAACCTCAACTGCATTAAAAAGCAGTTTAGCCAAACCGTTAGCATTAATAAAATTCAAACATGAAAATAAATTCATCTAGCTATTTCTTCGTCACACCGCATAAAACGAATGTCTTTTCTAAACTTTCCTCATGGAGTAAGCCGGATTGTTATATTTTCGATCTTCAAGATGGCTGTCCTAACGACTTAAAAGAAAAGGCACGCTTTAACATTAGGCACCATGCAAAACAAATCTCAGATCTGGGTTGTCAAGTACTAATTAGGACTAACAATTTCAGCAACAAGTCAGAATTCAAAAAAGACATGGAGCTTCTTGACCTTGAATTTATAGATGGAGTGATGCTTCCGCATATCGAAAACATAAATGATCTAGTTGGAACCGATCAATTTTTAGCAACAATCGAAAGTAAACAGATTGGCAGAAAAAATAAAATTCATCTTCTTCCTCTTATTGAAACAGTTTATTCGTTAAAAAATCTTGAACTAATAATTTCATCTTCTCAAAGAATCTCGGGAGTTGCTCTGGGGCTTTATGATCTTTTTGCTGAGATGAATGCTGAAATGAATGCTGAAAATGTGAACTTTGTAACCAACACTATGATACTCGGAGCAAAAGGTGCAAATTTACCCTTCATCGATTCCCCTTTTATCGATGTCCACAATTTTTCTGGTTTTTTCACTAACTGTGCTAATTCGCAAAAGAGTGGAGCAGATGGGAAAATGATTTTACATCCTGATCAGATCGATATTGTTAATCATTGCTTTTCAATAAGCGAAGAGGAAAGAGAACTGTTAACTAAGAAAATTGACAATTATAATAGTGGGTGTGACATGAACCTTAACGGTGAATTCATTGGACCTCCGATAGTAAAAGCCATAAAAAATAAGCTGAACACAAAAACACTAAAAAGAGTCGTTCCCTCAAATAGTGTTTTGCCAAAGGTATTCAAGTATGGTTTGGATCTAGATTCAGTTTTCGAAGGCCAGACAATTACATGTCCTTACGAGATAACCATGGATGACTCATGGACAACAATCTGGTCATCATTGGTTTCGATGAGTAATTATATTGAAACGAGTGATCTATTCAGTCAAGAAGTTGGTTTAAAGAGTAAGGTTATGCCCTTCTCTGCAGTACTTAATTTAACCCTTTGCATGGCTGTTGAATCCTACTCCGAAAGTTGCTTACTGCATTTGGGACTAGAAGATGTTGTCTACGAAAACCCAGCTTATTCTGGTGATACCTTTAAGTGCTATATAAACATTGAAAAACTGAGAAATACTTCGGATAATAAAAGAAGTGTAATTACCAGTACCCATGTTCTAATCAACCAAAATTCTCAACGTATATTATCCTTCAGGAGAAATACTCTATTTTCTTTTATCTCACAAATAGATGCTAAAATCGGCAACTCTCCAGAAAAAAACAAAGAATTTTCAGAGCTACTTACTAAATCAAAAGAAACTCAAATTGCAGACCATCTTAACTGGAGTAAATTACCCAAGAGTCTTTGTCAAAAAAATTCTTTAAACCAGAATGACCTAATTATACATGACGCAAGTCGTCTAATTAGTGAAAGTGAAAACCTCGCGTTCACAACACTGTTTAGAAATACGCATCCAATCCACTTTAATTATTTAAGGTATCCAAAAAATGAAATTGTAATCTGCGGAGGTTTTGTATTGGCTGTAGTATTATCAAACGCTTTGAAAGACTTCAAACAAGTAGTCGATCAAAAAATTATTTCCTGCTCTCACATTAACAAAATAGGGCCAAATGACACAATGAGTTCTGTAAGTTATATTCATCAAACTAAAGTTGAGCGTAATTACGAAGTAATTACAATCAAAACAATCGGCCTCCGAAATGTAGACGCTGCGGTAGAATTAAACACTCGTAAATGGCCTCTAGCGTTATTTGATAAAAGAGAATTACGACCTGCAGCCATGGAGTTACTGTTACAAAAGGAAATGCCCGAACTTTTCCATAAAGTTTGTATACAAGTACTATGGGAAATCTGGAGGCCATTAAATAAAGCTAACATCACCTAAGAAAATAGGGACTCCCTTTAAATCGGGTCTGTTTTTTAGCCAAAACGTTATCTGTAATTTAATTTCGATATGCATCTTTTTTAAAAAAAAATGCATATATTTGCTGTAGATAAAAAAACATGTACAACATTAATTTACATCATCATCATTTACATACTTGCTCTCAAGCGATGTGAAAATGATATATATAAATTAATTTAAATATTTCTAAAACCCGTTTGAGTAATCAAATGGGTTTTTTGTTTCTATACGTTTCCCTTTTGTTTACTCCGACACCAAATTTATAAAATGAGTAAACTTAAAATTGCCATCCAGAAAAAGGGAAGACTGAACGAAGAATCAATCACACTTCTTAAAAATTGCGGCATCAACATTGAAAACGGCAAAGACCAACTTAAGGTTACTGCCAGTAATTTCCCAATTGAAATACTATATCTCCGAAACGCGGACATTCCACAATACTTGGAGGATGGTGTCGTAGATATTGCCATTATTGGAGAAAACTTACTAATCGAAAAAGAGAAGAAAATTGAAATAATTGAAAAATTAGGATTTTCAAAGTGTCGTGTCTCTCTTGCTGTAAGTAAAGATGTTACAGATGAATCTTTAAATTATTTTCAAGGAAAAAGAATAGCAACCTCCTACCCTAACACCGTTAAATCGTTCTTCCAAAAGAATGGAATAGAAGCTGACATACACGTCATTTCCGGCTCAGTTGAGATTGCTCCTAGCATTGGATTAGCTGAGGGAATATGTGACATCGTCAGTTCAGGAAGTACTCTATTCAAAAATGGGCTAAAGGAAACTCAGGTTATTCTTAAGTCTGAAGCTGTTCTTGCAAAAAGCAAAACACTTTGTAATGAAAAAGAAGAAATCCTCTCTCAACTTTTGTTTAGAATTAAGTCTATTCTTAGTGCTAAAAACACGAAGTACATTTTAATGAATGTGCCCAATGAAAACATTGAAAAAGTAAGCTCAATTCTTCCAGTTATGAAAAGCCCGACTATTCTCCCATTGATTGAAGAAGGATGGAGTTCATTGCACAGTGTAATAAAAGAGGCTGAATTCTGGGAAGTCATCAACCAACTCAAAGAGGCTGGTGCAGAGAATATACTAATAGTACCTATCGATAAAATGGTCATGTAATGAAAGTAATAAAGAACCCTTTAAAGACCAATTGGTCCGAATTTACCAAGAGACCTGAAATCGAAAGAAATCAACTCAATCAAATTGTGTCTGATATAATGTCAAATGTCAAAGAAAATGGTGATCAAGCTATTTATGAATATACAGCACAATTTGACAAAGCGAAGCTCTCCTCTTTATTAGTAACTGATAAAGAAATGGATAGCGCAAAGTCAATTGTTCCTAAAGAATTAAAAGATGCGATTGAAGTCGCTAAAAGAAATATTGAAATTTTTCACAAATCACAAAAGAGCAATGAATCAGTTGTTGAGACTACTCTAGGCGTTCAATGCTGGAGAAAAAGTGTTGGAATAGAAAAAGTTGGTCTATATATTCCTGGAGGATCTGCTCCCCTATTTTCTACGATATTAATGTTGGCAATTCCAGCTAAAATTGCAGGGTGTTCAGAAATCATCCTATGCACTCCGCCAGACAGCAATGGCGAAATTAATCCAGCAATACTCTACACGGCTTCTTTAGTAGGTGTAACGAGAATCTTTAAAACTGGAGGAGCTCAAGCTATTGCAGCTATGGCCTATGGGACCGAAACTGTTCCTCAGGTTTATAAAATATTTGGGCCCGGAAATCAATTTGTGACCAAAGCAAAAGAATTGGCACAGCAAAATGGTGTTGCGATAGATATGCCGGCTGGACCAAGCGAAGTTTTGGTTATTGCAGATGAAACCTGTAACCCCTCTTTCGTAGCTTCAGATTTATTATCTCAAGCGGAACATGGTGCTGACAGCCAAGTGACTCTTCTATCAAACAACGAAGAGGTCATAGCTCAAGTAAATAAAGAATTAGAAAAACAGGTGGTTGAATTACCCCGAAGCGAAATTGCACAACAAGCACTTTCAAATAGTCGTTCTATTTTATTAAATGATAAATCAGACTGTATAGAATACAGTAATCAATATGCTCCCGAACACTTAATCATTGCTTCTGACAATCCTGATGAATATATAGACCAAATAGTTAACGCTGGTTCTGTTTTCCTTGGCAATTATAGTTGTGAAAGTGCTGGTGATTATGCAAGTGGTACAAATCACACCTTGCCGACGAATGGTTTCGCTAGAAACCACAGTGGTGTGTCATTGGATAGTTTTGTGAAGAAAATAACATTTCAAAAAATAAACGAAATAGGAATTAAAAATATAGGCCCATCGATTGAAATCATGGCGGAAGCAGAGCAATTGTTTGCACACAAGAATGCAGTAACACTTAGATTAAAAGAGATTCAAAATGATTAATATAAAAGACATTACAAGAAGAAATGTGCTCGAGATGAGTCCATACAGTTCTGCAAGAAGCGAATATAAGGGAAAGGCTAATATTTGGTTGGACGCAAATGAAAATCCAAATGAAACAGGGTTAAATCGCTACCCCGACCCTCTTCAAATGAGTCTTAAGATAGAAATATCTCAACTTCGGAAAGTTAAAACAGAACGAATTTTCATCGGTAATGGAAGCGACGAAATTATCGATTTACTCTTCAGAGCATTCTGTGAACCAGGGAAAAGTAACGCTTATATTTTCCCTCCTACTTATGGAATGTATCAGGTATCCGCGGCGATCAATAACATCGAAATTGTTGAAATTCCTTTGAATGAAAAGTTTGAGCTTCCTACTTTTGAGGCAATTCAGACTAAAATCAGTGCTCCTGGGCTACTCTTTATTTGCTCTCCAAATAATCCAACTGGTAATTCATCTAGTATGGAGGAAATCAATAAAATTGCAGCGAATTTTAGCGGAATTGTAGTTGTTGATGAAGCATATATAGATTTTTCAGAACGAGAAAACGCTTTATCATTGCTTAATGAAAATTCTAACTTAATCATTCTACAAACCTTTAGTAAGGCATATGGCCTAGCTGGCGCGCGCATTGGAATGGCATTCTCTAATCCAGAAATTATTGCTGTTCTCAATAAGATAAAGCCACCCTACAATGTGAATACCTTAAGTATTAATGCAGCATTAGAAGTTTTGTCAGTGAATGAAAAAATTCAATTACAGATTTCTAAGATCAAGCAAGAAAGAGAATTGATGACCAAACGACTCCTAGAGTTAGAAATCGTAAAGTTAGTCTACCCTTCTGACACCAACTTTCTACTTGTCAAATTTTTAAAAGAAGAATTGGTTTTTCAAGCTTTACTGAAAAATGGAATCGTCGTTCGAAATAGAGCAGCACAAATTGAAAATACTCTCCGCATTACAATTGGAACCAAGACCGAGAATGAACAATTAATCAAATTTTTAAAAGAAATATAAAGATGAAAAAAGTATTATTTATAGATAGAGATGGAACATTAGTGATAGAACCACCTGTTGATTATCAGTTGGATAGTTTAGAGAAATTAGAATTCTATCCTGGTGCATTTCAAGGATTATCAAAAATTGTAGAACAACTTGACTATGAATTAGTCATGGTTACGAATCAAGATGGTCTAGGAACAAGTTCTTTTCCCGAAGAAACTTTCTGGCCAGCTCAGAATAAAATCATAGAAACGTTTAAAAATGAAGGGGTCGAATTTTCTGAGGTTCTCATCGATAAGTCATTTCCTGAAGATAACGCGCCTACAAGAAAACCGAGAACTGGTTTATTACAAAAATACATCTATGGTGACTATGACCTGGAGAATTCATATGTGATTGGAGACAGAGAATCAGATATGGAACTAGCTGAAAACTTAAACTGTAAAAGCGTCTTTATTGGAGAATCAAATGAAAGTGCTACAATATCTACAACCAATTGGAATGAGATTTATGCATACCTCAAATCAAAACCTCGCGTTGGTAAAGTCAATAGGGTAACTAAAGAGACAAACATTCTTGTTGAATTAAACCTTGATGGAAACGGTCAAAATGAACTTTCTACAGGAATAGGATTCTTTGATCACATGTTAGAACAGATTGCGAAACACGGAAACATTGATGTAACAGTAAAAGTGGACGGTGATTTAGAAATTGATGAACACCACACCATCGAAGACGTTGCGATTACCCTTGGTGAAGCATTTATTAAAGCTTTAGGCTCAAAAAAGGCGATTGAACGCTACGGTTTTTTATTGCCTATGGATGATTGTTTAGCACAAGTTGCCATTGATTTTGGAGGACGACCATGGTTAGTCTGGGATGTTGATTTTAAACGAGAAATGATTGGAGAGATGCCAACCGAAATGTTCATGCACTTTTTTAAGTCGTTTGCAGATGCCTCAAAATGTAATTTGAACATTCAAGCGCAAGGAGAAAATGAACACCACAAAATTGAAGCCATATTCAAAGCATTTGCCAAGGCGATAAAAATGGCAGTAAGCAAAACAGAAACGTACACAATACCCAGTACAAAAGGAAAATTATGATAGTAATTATCGATTACAACGCAGGGAATATTAGTTCGGTACAAAATGCACTTAACCGTCTAGGATATGAATCAATTGTCACGAGAAATAAAGAAGAAATTCTGAAAGCAGATAAAGTTATTCTTCCTGGGGTTGGAGAAGCTGGTACTGCCATGAGCTATTTAATAGAATTTGGATTAGATGGTTTTATCAAAGAGTTAAAGCAGCCTTTTCTAGGCATTTGTTTGGGTATGCAATTGATGTGCAATTCAAGTGAAGAAGGTGACACAAAATGTCTCGGCATTTTCAATTCTGAGGTGAAACGATTCCCGCCAAAAGAAAAAGTACCACACATGGGATGGAATAGCATCAATGTTTTAAGAGGAAGTCTTTCAAATGAAATTGAGACGAATAGCGATGTTTATTTCGTTCACAGTTATTACGCAGAGCTATCTGTTGAGACAAGTTCTCAATGCGATTACATCCTCCCTTTCAGTGCTTCTTTGGAAAAGGATAACTTTTATGGAACGCAATTTCATCCTGAAAAATCAGCAGATATTGGAGAGAAAATACTTAAACAATTTTTAGAATTATGAGAATTATACCAGCAATAGATATCATCGATGGAAAGTGTGTAAGACTAACAAAAGGTGATTATTCTACCAAAAAAATATACAACGAGAACCCATTAGAAGTGGCCAAAGAATTTGAAGCAAACGGGATCCAATATTTACACATTGTGGATTTGGATGGTGCAAAATCAAACAACATTGTCAACCACAAAATTTTGGAATCCATTGCGGCTAAAACCAACTTGCAAATTGATTTCGGCGGCGGTATAAAAACAAATGAGGCCGTTCAATTGGCTTTTGATTGTGGCGCAAAACAAATTACAGGAGGCAGTATTGCTGTCAGTAATCCAGAAATATTTAGTGGGTGGATTTCTAAATATGGTGCCGATAAAATTATTCTCGGCGCTGATTGTAACAACCGCAAAATTGCGACGAATGGATGGTTAAAAGAATCAGAACTAGATGTGATTGAATTCATTGACTCTTACCAAAAGAAAGGTATTCAACACGTTATTTGTACAGATATCAGTAAGGATGGAATGTTACAAGGCGCATCGAATGAATTATACCTAGAGATCATGAAGGCAACCGGGATTTCACTTATCGCTAGTGGTGGAGTTTCATGCATGAATGATTTGTACCAATTAAAGGAGCTTGGCTGTGAAGGTGTCATTCTTGGTAAAGCCATCTATGAAGGCAATATTACACTCAAAGAACTACAGCAATTATGTTAAAGAAAAGAATTATACCATGTTTGGATATTAAGAATGGAAGAACCGTGAAAGGGGTTAATTTCATTGATATTCAAGATGCTGGAGACCCTGTTGAGTTGGCCAAAGGATATGTCCGACAAGGTGCTGATGAGCTGGTATTTCTAGACATTACGGCAACAATTGAAAATAGATCAACCTTAATTGATTTGGTTCAAAAAATTGGAAAAGAAATAAACATTCCCTTTACTGTAGGCGGAGGCATTAATTCTTTAGAAGATGCTTCAAAACTAATTACTGCTGGAGCAGATAAGGTAAGTGTTAATTCTTCAGCTTTCAAAAATCCTCAATTAATTAAGGACATCGCTTCTAAATTTGGTTCGCAATGTATTGTTGTTGCAGTAGACACCAAATTGATTGGCGAAGAATGGATCGTCTTCACAAAAGGCGGAAGAACGCAAACAGAACTGAGAACATTGGATTGGATCAAACAAGCAGAAGAATTAGGTGCTGGAGAAATTTTATTAACCTCTATGAATCATGATGGCACAAAAAGTGGCTTCGCACTTGACATTACCCAACAAGCGAACAACACTGTCAATATTCCTATTATCGCTTCAGGTGGAGCTGGAGCTAAAGAGCACTTCTATGAATTATTTCAAACAGGAATTAGTGCTGGATTAGCTGCTAGCATATTTCACTATGGAGAAATTCCAATACCCAAATTAAAAGAGTACCTGATAAAACAAAACATATCAATTAGAAAATAACAAGATGAAAATAGATTTTAACAAAGGAAACGGACTAGTTCCAGTCGTAATTCAGAACGCTAACACATTACAAGTATTAATGTTGGGATATATGAACGACGAAGCTTATCAAAAAACACTTTTAGAAAACAAAGTAACTTTCTTTAGTCGCAGTAAGAATAGATTATGGACCAAGGGCGAAGAGTCTGGAAATACACTAATGGTAAAAGACATAAAGATTGATTGTGACAATGATACAATTCTCATTTCTGCTTTTCCAAAAGGACCAACTTGTCATACTGGAGCAACGACTTGTTTCAACGACGAGACTTCAAAAGGATTTTTATATCAATTAGAAGACACCATAAATCAGCGTATTGATGATAATGACGAAAAATCATACACAAATCAATTGTACAGAAAAGGAATCAACAAAGTAGCGCAAAAAGTAGGTGAAGAAGCTGTAGAACTAGTCATCGAAGCAAAAGACAATGACCCTGATTTATTTAAAAATGAGGCGGCCGATTTAATGTACCACTACCTAATTCTACTAAAAGCGAAGGGGTTTAATATGGCGGATATTGAAGATGTGTTAAAAGGAAGAGCTGGAAATAAATAATTCAGACAACACTACCTATACTCCATTGCTTTAAATCTCGCTTAGAATAATAAATCATTCAAACTAGCAAGTGCTTACGTCAGAATAAATTTTAACTTTAGCCAAAGCAAAGCCTCACAGCCTAAACGTTAGCCTTTATTAAGACCAACCAATGATAAAATTCTATCGAAAAACTATACAAAAACTAATGACTATAAATAAATTATTTTTATGAAAAAACGCACTTTTCTAATTTCGTTTGTGCTTATTAATTACTTTTTAGGTTTTAATAATCTAAAGGCACAGGATAATACGCTTCAAGAACTTGAGGAAATTTCTATTATAGATCAAAAAATAATGATGCCCATGCGAGATGGTATTCGCTTGGCAACTGACATTTACCGTCCTAAAACTGATGAGAAAGTGCCTATTATTTTTTCACGCACCCCTTATAATTTTAATTCTTGGGGTGATGGTGAACAAAAAACAAGAACAGCAAAAAGAGCTTTAGAAGCAGTTAAAAGAGGCTATGCTTATGTAGTCCAAAATGAACGTGGGCGATATTTTTCAGAAGGTGAATGGGATATTTTAGGAGTTCCATTAACTGATGGTTATGACGCATTTACCTGGATGAAAAATCAATCTTGGTCTAACGGCAAAATAGGAACTTTTGGTTGTTCTTCTACTGCCGAATGGCAAATGGCAGTTGCTGCTTTAGATCACCCTTCTCATGTGGCAATGGTGCCTCAAGGTTATGGCGCTGGTGTTGGCAGGGTTGGCAAAATTAACGAACAAGGAAATTGGTATCGTGGCGGAGTTGAACAAATGTTATTTTTTTCCTGGTTATATGGTGTAGAGCATGATAAATTTAAACCACGTATTCCAGCTGGAGCAACTCAAGAAGATTTAATTAGAATTTCCAGATTTTACGATTTAGCACCTGAAAATCCGCCAATAGATATGGCTGAAGCACTTAACCATTTACCTATTCAGGATATATTAAAAAACATAAATGGTAAAAATGAGATTTTTGATAAAATGATACAACGTAAACCAAATGATCAAGCTTGGTTTAACGGAGGAATTTATCATGATGATATGGAAATTGGTGTTCCAAGTTTTTGGTTTGCTTCATGGTACGATGTATCTATAACTCCAAATCTAGCTTTATTTAATCATGTTAGAAATAATTCTAAAGATGCAAAAATTAGAGATAATCAATACTTAGTAATTGCACCAACATTGCATTGTGGTTATACCAGAGCAACCGAAAACACTATAGTTGGCGAACGCAGTGTTGGTGACGCAAGGCTGAACTACGACGAGCAAATTTATGATTGGTTTGATTTTTGGCTGAAAGGAGAACAGAACGATTTTAAAGAGAAAACACCAAGAGTACAATATTATACAATGGGAAGTAACAAGTGGCAAACATCAGAAACTTGGCCACCAGAAAAAGCTAAATTAACAACCTATTATCTAAACAGTAATGGAAAAGCTAATAGCTTTTTTGGAGATGGAAAATTAACAACCTCAAATGTAAATTCTGATAATCCAGATAGTTTCACCTACGATCCCTTGAACCCAGTGCCTTCTTATGGAGGTAATGTGTGTTGTACAGGAAATGCTATTAAAGGAGGCGCTTTCGATCAACAGCAAATGGAAACCAGAAATGATATTTTGGTTTACACCACAGATATTTTAGAAGAAGGTGTAGAAATTTCAGGTTTTATTGAATCTACATTATATGTGTCTTCAGATGCAAAAGACACCGATTTTACTATTAAACTTATCGATGTATATCCTGATGGGAAAGCATATAATTTAGATGAAACCATACAGCGTGTAAGATATCGTGAAGGTTATGATAAAGAAGTATTTATGGAGAAAAATAAGGTCTATAAAATAGATTTGACGCCCATGTCTACAAGTAATTACTTTAAAAAAGGGCATCGTATACGTATTGAAGTATCTAGTAGCAATTTCCCTCGTTTTGCTCGTAATTTGAATACTGGTGGTAATAACTATGATGAAAAAGAAAGTGTAATCGCGCATAACAAGATACATCATTCTTCAAAATACACATCACAAATAAGGCTTCCAATGATCTACAAATAAAATTATAATAAAAAATTACGCGTAATTTAGCTAAAAGTTCTAGAACATTAAAAACACTCTTCAAAAAAATTAAGACATCAATATGAATCACTTAACTTCTAAGATTGTTTTCCAGTCAAGATTTTGGATTCTTTTTATTTGTTTGAATTTCAATTTGTCTACGAATGCTCAGACTTTCATTAATTTTGAATCAGGAGCATTATTTACAAGTATTAATGATATTCGCATTGGTAATAATGGAACGTTATTTTCTCTGAAAAATGATTTTTCGACTCCAGTGATTCCATTTTTGAGATTGCGCGCTGGCTTTTTATTAAATGGGAAAAATCACTTTTCAATTCTTTATGCTCCTTTAAAAATAAAAGTAACTGGAACAATAGAAAAGAATATACTGTTTGACGGAAAATATTTTAAAGCTAACTTACCAACAGAAGCTGTTTATAAGTTTAATTCTTATCGCATCACCTATAATCGAAGAATCATAAGTAAAGTCAATTTTAAATTTGGTTTGGGTTTATCTGCAAAAATTAGAGATGCAGGAGTCTCGTTGAAGAATAGAGAACTTTTAAGAGAAAATTTTGGTATTGGTTTCGTTCCTCTTATCAACATATTAGCCAAATGGGATATATCTCAAAAAATGGGTGTTGATTTTTTGGGAGAAGGTATAATTGCAAGTAAAGGCAGAGCAATTGACCTTTCCTTATCTGGAAGATATTGTTTCACTAAAAACCTACAAGGAAATATTGGCTATAGACTGCTTGAAGGTGGAGCAGACGGAACTAATCGGTATAATTTTATTCAATTACATTTTATCTTTGTTAGTTTAAACTACTCATTTGATAAAAACAATAAAGAGCCCTAAGTGCTTTATTTTAGTGGTTTAATTTTTATTAGTAATGATTTTATTTTAACGTTTTACAACAAAACCTATGTCGCATTATATAGTTTTTCTTGCTTTTTTATGTTTCAATCTACAAAGTAAATCAAAATTTAAAATGCTTGCTTGCTAAGGCATGCGGGATATTCATTCGTTCTAAGTAATCCAATGTATCAAATGATACTCAAAAAATTTCTTCTTTAAAGATAGAATTTTACAACAACTACAATTAAAAAGGCCACCTCAAATTATGAGGTGACCTTCATGTACTTATTCTCTAATAAATATCTATTTATTAGAGAATAAACTCTGAGAAGTGTTTTTTTTTCTCTAAAGTAATAATCACAGATTGACCAGAAAATCCTTCGGTAGTTAAACTCGTGAATTTCATCATCGTTTTCTCATTCTCTGCAATGTCGTAAGTACCACTAAAATCAAAACATTGCGTCGTCATTTCTTGATCCGCATGTTCCAACCACTCATCCGGACCTTGTCAAGAAATAATGAATGAGCCTCCCTTGTTTGTAACTTGCCCATTTTAATGTAGTTTATTGTTTTGATTATTGAATTTCTGTTACAAATGTGACGTCTATGTCCGTTTCGCCTGGGGCACACGTTCCATCTTTAATGCCTGGCTGATGTTTCAGCACAATCTGCGTTGTACCATTTCCAACATTTCCAACCGTCCATTGGCTTTGCAAACCAACTTCGTACGTTCCATCTGTATCTGTTCGTATAATTGATACGTTTGCAAAAGAAGGAGTAAAACAGAAAAAGTGCTCATCATCTTCCGCTAAAACTTCATTCGAAATTGTATCAGCAGGACTTACTGTTTCATTCAGCAGAAGAATACTTGCGTTATAAATAGTATTATTCTGCAATCTGATAGTGTCGAAAACATCATAATTCAGGCCACCATCGCCATCTGGATCTCGGAACGTAGCAGTTACACTAGGTTGAACCCCTGCAGCATCAGTAAATTGAAGTGTTACTGTTGTAATTACCTCTGCTTCATTAGCAATTGGTTGTGGAACAGTGACAAGATCGTCATCTTTCTTACAACTACTCAAAGCTACAATGCATGCCAATCCTAAAAAGGAGATTGCTCTCATGTTTGTTTTTGTTTTTGTTTTCATGTTTGTTTTTGTTTTCATGTTTGTTTTTGTTTAAAAAACGGATTACTCGTTATGTATTGATTTTGGTGTGAATAATGTAAAGGGAATCGTCGCCCTCACGGAAATATTTCTTCCCATTTCATCAGCGAAATACCGGAAGCGATTCATATAATCTCGATACCGGGTATTAAGAAGATTATTGGCGCTAATACCAAGGGAGATTCTATTCCCCTTGAGTGGAATATCAATACCTGCTGCGAAATTCAACACAGTATATCCTTCAGGCGGATTGGCGTAGTCACTATTCTCAGGAACCCGCGATTGTTTTAATACAGACGTTACCGAGAGCGAAACATAAGCGTTCTCTACTTTTTTTCCATCTTTAAAGTTATACTCCAGTGAATTTTCAAAACGATCCGAGGGCATCATTACCAAATATTGACGTGTTGTTTGGTTAAATGCATGTAAAATTGAGGCTTTCGAAATAACCTTTAACTCTTTGGTCAGAGCATAACTTAAGGTTAAGTCGAGCCCTCTCAGGTGGGCGTTCACTTGATCATTTACAAATGTTGGAAACGCACCTTTAATAGTAACTGTTGGGACCAAAGTGGGTTTCAAATAGATGAAGTCGTTAATGACATTGTAATACGCATCTAGTACTAAGGAAAGTCGCTTCCCTGAATATTCAATTGAAGCACTTACATTGACTGCCTTCTCTGTTACAAGAGTGGAATCTCCTATTTCTATTGATGCAGCACCGTGATGGAGTCCATTACTATACAATTCGTTAATGTTCGGAGGTCTCCAAGCAGTTCCTAAATTGGAACGAAGAATCAACTGTTTATTTACTTTGTAAATAGCTCCGAGAGTACTACTCATATTCATGTAATTCTGAGCAGGAGAAACAATAGCTCCATATTGCCACATGTAAATTCGTTGATAAATGTTGTCAAACCTTACACCACTTTCAATTTCTAGTTTTGATGACTTGGGCTTCCAGCTCTCGATCCAGAATATTCCAGCCCCTATTTTCTGGAAGTTGGGGATAAAAAACCGTCCTTCATACGTGTTTTCTTGGTAAGTCCCATTGATGCCTAGACTTCCCTTAAAGGAATTTATTCGAATATGTTCCCATAAAATTTCAGCCGCATGTGTGGTTAATTCAAATTGAAGAGCAGGTAGGTTTAAATTAGCAAGCGAATCATTCAATGGTGCATGCTTGTCGTATTCTAGGCGCTTGTTGTACTGTCTTGCATACGTCAACACTATTTTACCTTTCTTTCCAGTTCTAAGATATCCTTTGGTCTTAAACAATTCGTGCTCGATGTGTTGTCTCGGTCGATCAATATCGTATGTGAAACCTGCTGATTCCAATGGTTCCTCTGCTTCAAAAGCTTGCTGAAGATCTGTGAGATTTCCGATGTGAGCAGCGGAAAAAATGCCAATATCTGTATTAAATTGACTGTAGAAAAAATCAATCCCATACTTCAGTTTATTGTAACCAAAAGCGGAGGAAAAATTATACTCCTTTGATCCAGTATTTTTTAAATAGTAATCAGGAGTTTTCGCATTACCTCCGCGCTTCACAGTCCCTTGAAGACGCCAACGAATCGCAGGGAATTTACTTGAATTCCCATCTAAGGTTGCCGATGCATTTCCTTGTAAGCCATTACTCAAACCTACTAAATTCAACTCCCCTCCTATACCTGGTGTTTTTCTTAGCTCTTTGGGGTTAACAAGCACGACTCCTCCGATCGCGTCGGGACCGTAACGAATGCTATTCGCTCCTTTGACAACTGCCAGCTCACCGGCAATAAAAGGATCGATTTCTGGTGCATGTTCATTTCCCCATTGCTGACCTTCCTGTCTTACACCATTGTTCAAAATGAGAATTCTATTACTATGAAGGCCATGAATCACTGGTTTCGAGATGTTGTTTCCTGTTGATAGTTTCCTTACACCATTTATCCTTGTTAAACCTTCCCCTAGCGAAAGTCCTTTTGTCTCATTTTTGTCTTTTTCTGATAGTTTTCTTGTTCCTAAAGAAATCTCGTTAATCGTTTTCTTTGCGAGTACATTAACAACATCAAAATCAACATGATGTTCTGGGTAGAAATTTTGTTTTGTATTTCCTCGAATTGTTATCGTTTTTTTTACGGCATCACACCCAACATGCTTGCAATAGAATTCATAAGTTCCTGAACACAATTCTGGAAATACAAAATATCCCGAAGAATCGGCAAATACTCCTCTTCTTGGTTTTATGATGTATACCTTAGAATCTGATAATGGTAAACGATCGTGCTCATCAATCACATAACCTGATAACTGATAAGAACATGAGTCCTGAGCTATCAAAGGAAAAATCGATAATGTTACAATAAGAAAAACAATGAATTTCATTGATTTTAGCATAATATGAGTCTAAAAATGTTAGAAGTAATTTGAAAGTTGATTTGAAACCAACGAATGTTATTCATTACAACGATAATACAATCAAGAAAAATTTGTAAATCTATATCTGTTCTTTTTCATTAGAACAAGAGGGAAATCAAAACAACCTATTATATTAAACTAATAAAAGTGTTGATATTACAAAAGTCTTACCGAAAGGTAATGATGCCAGAACTATGCGATTGGGGGAGCTCGACCTGAGGTGCTTTTTATGAGATGATCATCAATGGATACCTCTAAATTGATTGAAACAGAAGACTGCTCGAGAAAACTAAATACGCGAATTTGATCGCCGAAAGTGTATGCTTGGTTGTTTAACGATTGCTGGATTTTACAAATGCTACACTCATTTTCTTCTGAATCATGGTGTATATCGTCAATATATTCATTGTCGGCATACATTGAATTGATATCATGCCCAACCTCCGTTAACTGATTTTCATGAGAATGGAGTAAACTCAATGGGGTAATTTGAATTACCAAACAAAGTAATAATACTACTGAAATATATTTAGAAAATATCCGTTTCACGACTGTAAATCTACAACATTTAAAGTTAATAAAACTTTTTCCGCTGAAAAAATGGTGAAACTTCTCTATTGGAAATATAAGTACTCTTTCAATTGTTTGCCTAACTAAACTCTAATCCACTTATAATTTCACGGCACAAACCAACACTCTCAGCAATAAAAAATTTGAGCTTGTCTCGTTTTTTTTTTATTGATACTTCCCCTTCTTGTATGGCGCCACAAAGAACATACAATTTTTTCTTTCTGTGCTATAAAATCAATTTAACGCCAAATGCATATATCAAATTTCCAGTTATAAGTAATTAGAAATACAGAGTGCTGAGATTAAAATCAAAAAAATATCATTTTGTTTTAGAATAATTAAAAAACTAATTGTAATTTTGTCCCCGAAATGAGAAAAATGAATATTATTCCATCAATTATTATGTTCGCAGCAATTAGCTACGGGCACTAGGATGGTATATTTTAAAAATATAGATTAAAGCCATCCATTAGGATGGCTTTTTTTTTGATTAAAACTTTTATAATGCAGCAATTAGTACAAAATATTATTATCACAGTCATTATTATTTCTTCTCCAATGGAGTGAGACTGGGACGATATTATATAAACGTTTAGCCCTTCTCACACCGAGAGGGGCTTTTTTTTTTGAATTTTTATTAAAACAATGAATATGTATTACAATGAAACAACAACCATCTTTCTCGATGGTAAATGGATGAAAGCGAAAGATGCTACGACTGACTTATATTCTCAAACTCTCCATTATGGCGCAGGTGTTTTTGAAGGTATACGTTCTTATGAAACTGAGGATGGCGCAATGGTGTTTAAAGCAAAAGAGCACTATGAACGGCTTCTTTATTCTGCTGAAAAAATGCACATCAAACTAAAATATTCAGTTGAGGAATTAGTAAGTCTAACCTATGAATTACTTGAAAGAAATAACTTGCAAAATGCCTATATCCGGCCACTTGTTTATTTAGGTCAAAATATGGCGCTACAGCCAACCGATGAAGTTCATGTTCTTTTGTGCGCATGGAATTGGGAAAGGTATTTAGGAAATCAGCAATTGAAATTAATGACTTCTTCATTTCAACGACCAAATCCAAAATCATGTTTCGTTGAAGCAAAAGTGACAGGGCATTATACCAATTCAATTTTAGCAACTACTGAGGCTAAAAATAAAGGTTTTGATGAAGCTCTTCTTCTAGATATGAATGATAATGTAGCGGAAGGACCTGGCGCTAATTTTTTCTATGAAAAAGACGACAAATTGTATACGGCTCCACTAGGAAACATACTTTCTGGTATAACAAGACAAACAATCTTTGAATTGGCGAATGAACTAGGAATTGAAGTAGAGGAGAAATTCTTTACTCCTGAAGATGTTTATCAAGCTGATGGTGCTTTTTTCACTGGAACAGCAGCAGAAGTAGCAGGAATAGAAAGTTTAGATGGACATTCTTTTCATTTAAAATGGGACGAGACTTTGGGCGCAACTCTTTCTGCCGCTTACATAAATAGAGTACAAAAAAAAGAATATAAAAATTTTGAATTAGTATGAAACTGAACAAATATAGTTGTCGTGTGACACAAGATGATTCGCAACCAGCTGCAAAAGCAATGTTACACGCTATAGGTCTTTCGAAAGAAGATTTTTCCAAGCCTTTTATTGGAATAGCAAGCACTGGTTATGAAGGAAATCCATGCAATATGCATTTGAATGATTTGGCTATTAAGGTTAAGGAAGGAACGTTAAATGAAAATCTAGTAGGATTAATTTTTAATACTATCGGAGTGAGTGACGGAATTTCAATGGGAACACCAGGTATGAGATATTCACTTCCCTCCAGGGATGTAATTGCAGATTCAATGGAAACTGTTGTTGAAGGAATGTCATATGATGGATTGGTTACTGTGGTAGGATGTGACAAAAATATGCCGGGAGCGCTGATGGCGATGCTGCGTGTAAATAGACCAAGCGTGCTCGTGTACGGAGGTACAATTGCATCAGGTTGCCATGAAGGAAAGAAACTAGACGTCGTTTCAGCGTTTGAAGCATGGGGACAAAAAAATGCAGGAAAAATTAAAGATGAAGAATACCAAAGCGTTATCGAGAAAGCTTGTCCAGGGGCTGGGGCTTGTGGAGGAATGTACACAGCGAATACTATGGCATCTGCAATAGAAGCTTTAGGCATGTCTTTGCCATTTAATTCTTCAAATCCAGCGTTGTCAGAAATGAAAAAAGAAGAAAGCGTTCGAGCTGGTGAAGCCTTGAGGTTATTATTGGAAAAAGATTTAAAACCTAGAGACATCGTAACTAAAAAGTCGATAGAGAATGCTGTACGTTTAGTAACCGTCCTCGGAGGATCCACAAATGCAGTTTTACACTTTTTAGCAATTGCAAGTACAGCGGAGATTGATTTCACATTGGATGATTTTCAAAGAATTTCGGATACGACTCCATTTTTAGCCGACCTAAAACCAAGTGGGAAATATTTAATGGAAGATGTCCATAAAATCGGAGGGATTCCTGCAGTGCTAAAATATTTATTGGAAGAAGGATTACTGCATGGTGATTGTTTAACTGTAACTGGAAAAACACTGGCTGAAAACCTTGCTGAAGTTAAATCTCTAACTAAAGGGCAAGACGTCATTAAATCTATGAAAAGTCCGATAAAAGAAACTGGGCATTTAAGAATTTTAAAAGGAAATTTGTCGCCAACTGGCGCAGTTGCTAAAATAACAGGTAAAGAAGGATTGAATTTTC
>CAJQQA010000122.1 GCA_905480355.1 uncultured Flavobacteriales bacterium
ATGCATTTTAAAACCATTTTCGATTTGGTCAGCCCCATCAATAATTTGGCGGTTCTTTAGAGAAAGTAGTGATAGATCAAGATTTACAGAAATTATGCCTTTCAAAAAAGCTAAACTTCGTTTATCGAGAAATATGGCTCATTATGATGGCGAACCGTTTGAGGTTAAAGAGGAATTAGCTATCAGCGTTGTTCCTGAAAGTTTAAATATTCTAATCGGTAAATAAAGAAATGCCTTCCCTTTTTCTCTACCCAATTATTCCTGCAATCATACTTGGTATAGTTAGCTGGCTTTATGGTCGCAAAAATGGATACACATCGAAAATTCAACTTGCGATGACGATTCTCATTTTTTATGCTGGTTTTTATATGCTTTTCAAAAAGATATTGTAAGAAGATATCCTTACATTTGATAGAAGTAATGAATACACTATTATACCATATCAAAGCAGTTACAAAAACAATTGAATTTGTCTCAAAAGGGAAATATCTCTTATTTTTCATTCCTGGAACAATTCTTACTTTAATCTATTTATATTTTAACAACATCGCTTCTAATATTGGAGAGTCAGTTCTTTTCTCGAGTGACTATTCTTGGCTCGATTGGGTTGCTGGATATGTAAATAGTGTAATTGATACTGCATTTTCAGTATTCTCGTCAATTTTTGATCAAATCTATATCTTTTTTGTAATTACACTACTCTCTCCTTTTAACACCTATTTGGGAGAAAAGCTAGAAGAAGAATTAACTGGAAGAAAAACGGAAGGTGGATTGACACGATTCATTACCGACTTTTTACGCATGGTATTACTTGTCTTCATTGTACTAATTATCGAGTATGGAATAATGGCGATTTTCGGTATTTTCTCTTGGGTTTTGGGGCTTTCATTCCTGAATGAATTCGTGTATTGGGTAATGTCTGCATTTTTCTTTGGATTTTCCTTTTATGACTTTGCATTGGAAAGAGATAAAACAAGTGTCTTCTCCTCTCTTGGCTTTGCCTTCCAGAAACCATTGAGCATGATTCTTACAGGCGGATTTTTCCTAATCATCTTCGCTATTCCGGTTGCAGGAATACCGCTAGCGCCAGTCCTGACTTTAATGATTTCAACAGTCGTTTATTTGTATATTAAAAAGCGACTTCCACTTAAGAATAACGAATTGAAAATTGAAAAATATGCGTGATTTTTTTTCCGATTTTAAAACCGTAACTAAAGCTGAATGGCAGAATAAAATTGAATCAGACCTTAAGGGAAAAAACTCTAAGTTGCTCTTAATTGAGGATGAAATTGAGGATATCAACATTTCTTCTTACTATCACAATGAAGATGCCATCAACGAAACCGAAACTCCTGGAAATTACCCTTATAAGCGAGGTATGAATGTGCCTAATAATCAATTTAATAATGGGGCCTTAATAGTTGTTTCAGATGAAAAAGAAGCCAATACGAAGGCATTACATACGCTCAATTGTGGTGCTGACTTACTCGTTTTTAAATCTGACAATCATTTAACGGATTGGGAACAAGTACTAAAAGATATCAAATTTGAATACATTTCTTGTCAATTTACTATTCAGTCAATTCAAGAGTTCACCACACTATATGCCTTACTAAAGAATGAGAGAAACATCGATTATAATATTGATTTTCACGCTTCAAACTTCGAATTAAGTCATTTAGCTGAAGTTGCGACAAACTTTAGAAAGGTACAAACCCGCTTTTGTGCGGTTAACGGATTTAGACTTCAACAAGCAGGAGCTAATGCTTGGCAAGAGATTAGTTTCTGTTTAAGCACAAGCCATGAATACCTTGTTGAATTAATGCGAGCTGGCCTATCAATTGATGAAGCGTCCGCTTGCATTACATTTAATATAGGAATAGGAAGTAATTACTTCCTGGAGATTGCAAAAATTCGATCACTTAAATCTTTGTGGTCTAAGATTATTCGTGCCTATTCTCCAGAGCATGCATGTTCTTACAATTGCAATATTACTGCTGTAATAACCCACGTAAACAAATCATTAAAAGACCCTGAGACTAATCTTTTACGTCAAACAACTGAGGCAATGTCAGCAATTAATGCTGGAATTAACGCACTCGTAATTCTGCCTTTTGATTTGTATTCAACACAATCCGTTTCTTCATTTGCTGAACGTATGGCTTTGAATATTAATTCCATTCTTTGCGAAGAATCATATTTCAACAAAGTTGTTGATCCTATGGGTGGCAGTTATTCGATAGAAAAAATGACATCCACTCTCGGTAAGAAAATTTGGCTAGAATTTCAAGAAATAGACAGTAAAGGTGGAGCTTTTTCAAACCAGACATTGTCTTATTTATTAGCAAATGTAAGTGAAAAGTCATTGATGAGAATAGAAAAATTCAATCGGGGAGAAATTACCGGAATAGGAATTAATATTTATCAACCTGAAGAAATACAAAGTGCTGAATGGACACTTAACGAAGAATACCTCGGTCTAAAACCATTAATACTAGAATCAGAATATAAAAGTGTATCAGTATGAAAAGGATAAATTTTAAAGATATACCCTTTGATTCTGTTCCAGAGAAAAAAAGAGTAGTTGCGCAATCAATTTTCAAGACTGCAGACAATATCGAACTAAAGTCATTTTATGATGCAAATGATATCAAGAAAACTGAACATATTGGCTTCGTTTCGGGTATAGCTCCTTATTTACGAGGCCCATATAGTTCTATGTATGCTATTCGCCCATGGACAATTCGTCAGTATGCTGGTTTTTCCACTGCTGAAGAATCCAATGCTTTCTACAGAAGAAACCTTGCTGCTGGACAAAAAGGACTTTCTGTTGCATTCGATTTAGCAACACATAGAGGATATGACTCAGATCACGAGAGAGTTGTTGGAGATGTTGGAAAAGCCGGAGTAGCAATTGATTCTATTTTGGATATGAAAATTTTATTCGACCAAATACCGTTGGATGAAATGTCTGTCTCAATGACTATGAATGGATCAGTGTTACCTATTTTGGCATTTTATATTGTCGCTGCAGAAGAACAAGGAGTAGACAAAAAAGACCTTTCTGGAACCATACAAAATGATATTCTCAAAGAATTCATGGTTCGAAATACTTATATCTATCCACCTGCCTCATCTATGCAAATTATTTCGGATATTTTTAAATACACTTCGCAGCATATGCCAAAGTTTAATTCTATCTCAATTTCAGGCTATCATATGCAAGAAGCTGGAGCTACTTCAGCTATAGAATTAGCATATACACTTGCCGATGGACTGGAATACTTAAGGGCTGGAGTTAATGCAGGAATGGATATTGATAGTTTCGCTCCTCGTTTAAGTTTTTTCTGGGCAATTGGAATGAATCATTACATGGAAACAGCAAAAATGCGTGCAGGTCGAGTTTTATGG
>CAJQQA010000123.1 GCA_905480355.1 uncultured Flavobacteriales bacterium
AATCATTTTTAAGAAGAGCTGCACGTTTTATCAAATCAGCTTCGGAGTTACTACGCGTAACAATTCCTCTCAAACGTAATTGTTGTCCTTTACCAGCTTGTTTAATTAACTCTCTAGCAGCTAAACGTCCAATACGTCCAAATCCATAAAGAACAACATCTCTTGGTTCAAATGTTTTAGCGTTTGCAGATTCAAATCCTGTTAATTTTTCCTTTAAGAACTCTATTTTAGAAGAATAGTTTGTTTGACCTGCTAACCATTCACTTGCTAATTTTCCGATGTCTAATTTTGAAGGAGCCAAGTCAAGTTCTAGAATCTCTTCAGCAAGAGCGATACTTGTGAAAATATCAACAGGTTTGTTAACTACTTTTTTTGAATAAGTGTGAAGTTTCAATACTTCCGCAACTGTTACATCGTTAAGGTGGTTTCTGAAAAACACCAACTCAATACCCTTGTCGTACAATAACTCTCCAATTATACTTGAAAGCTTAACGGCCGCTCTTTCTCTTTTAATGTGCGACTCTAATTCTTGTTCGTAACCTAACGCAGTTTCCATTTATGCTCTAAATTATTAATTGTAAAATATATGTATAAAAAAAACTGCCCACAAATGAGGGCAGTTATTATGCTTATCCTAAATATGCTTTTAGAAGTTTATTTCGTGAGGCATGTCTCAGCCTTCGTATTGCTTTCTCTTTTATTTGGCGGACACGCTCTCTAGTTAAGTTGAACTTAGAGCCAATTTCCTCTAAGGTTAAACCATGATTCATTCCTATTCCAAAAAACAAACGAATGATTTCTCGTTCTTTATCAGTCAATGTGCTTAAAGAACGTTCAATTTCTTTTTGTAACGATTCAGACATTAGTGTATGATCCGCTTTTGGAGAATCATGATTTGACATTACATCCATTAATGTACCGCCGTCCTCTGCAGAGGATAGAGGAGCATCCATAGATACGTGTCTACCCGAAACGTTAAGACTTTCTTTAATTTTATCTTCTGGAACTTCTAATGCTTCAGCTAATTCTTCAGCAGAAGGTGGTCTTTCGAATTCTTGCTCTAAACGAGAGAATGCTTTATTAATTTTATTAAGTGAACCAACTTGGTTCAATGGTAAACGTACAATCCTAGCCTGTTCTGCTAGAGCTTGAAGAATGGATTGACGTATCCACCAGACAGCATATGAGATGAATTTAAATCCTCTTGTCTCATCAAATTTTTGTGCAGCCTTAATTAAACCTAAGTTTCCTTCGTTAATTAAATCAGGCAATGTTAATCCTTGATTTTGATATTGCTTTGCTACAGAAACTACAAAACGAAGATTCGCTCGAGTTAATTTCTCTAAGGCTTTTTGGTCACCTTGTTTAATTTTCTGAGCTAATTCTACTTCCTCTTCCGCTGTTATTAGATCTTCTTTACCAATGTCTTGTAAATACTTATCTAGTGACTGACTCTCACGATTAGTAATCGATTTGGTGATTTTTAGTTGTCTCATAAGCTTCTATCCTCTTCTATATTTGGTTTTACTCCTAGTAAGGGGTGCAAAGATACGGCGAATTTATAATGTTTTCAAAAAAAACTTCCACAATTTTGATTTTTTATTTAGTCAAAAATCGTGCCTATTAGTTTCGTTACAGTCCAAACCCAACATAGTCTTTCTGCCCATTCTCTGTTATTATTTCCAGTAGCACACCTCTGTTGCTGCTGTTTAATTTTTCAATGAGTTGTTCAATAGTACTAATTTTCTCGTTATTGATTTTTGTTATGCTCATGCCTACTTTTAATCCAAGTGATTTCAACTTACCTGGAGACAGGGATTCTATCTTAACGCCATTGGTAATATTCAACTCATTTTTTTCTTTACTTGTTAGTTGTCTAAATGTTGCACCTAAGGCAGTATTCTTCTTTACTTCAGCTTTAGTTATTAGTTTCGTGTTGCCATCACTATTTTTCAAAACGATTTCTTTTACGGTTTCATGACCTTTCTTATTTCGAATGGTTATTGGAACTTTATCGCCAGGGCGACGTCTACCAACTTCTTCTTGCAAGGCAGCAACTGAATTCACTATTTTATTTCCAACCCTCAGAATAACATCTCCACTTTCAATCCCTGCTTTTGCTGCGCTACCATTTTCAATAAGTCCAGCAATATATACACCCTTTGTGTTAGGAAGTTCATTTTCTTCTTTTATTTCTTGAGTTATATCTGCAATTTGAACACCTAAATATCCCCTTTGAACAATACCATAATCAATGAGATCTCGCATTACTTTTTTAACAAGGTTAACGGGCACTGCAAATGAATATCCCGTATAGCTCCCAGTTTGAGATGCTATGGCAGTATTAATACCAATAAGTTCCCCTGCTGTATTTACAAGTGCACCACCGCTATTACCTGGGTTTACAGCTGCATCGGTTTGAATAAAGGATTCGATTGGTGCAATATTTTTACTTGACCGTTCTCTTAGTAAATTGATATTTCTGGCTTTTGCAGATACAATCCCTGCAGTCACAGTGGAAGTAAGGTTAAACGGATTTCCAACAGCTAAAACCCATTCTCCAACACGGACATTATCACTATTTCCAATTGGAATAGCGCGTAATCCTTTTTCCTTGATTTTAAGCACAGCAATATCTGTAGCAGGATCAGCGCCAATTACAACTGCATCGTATTTTCTATTGTCATTGAGAATTACTTGAATTTCAGTTGCGTCTTTTATTACGTGATTGTTGGTAACAATATATCCATCTTCAGAAATAATAACGCCAGAACCACTCCCAGATCCATATTGTTTAAATTCTTGTCCACCAGCCCCAGGTCCATAAAAGAATTCTGAAAAAACATCTCGTTGAAATGAAGTGGTTTCAACAGTTGTGGTAACATGAACAACCGAATTAAGACTGTTTTCAGATGCTCCAATAAAATTTTCTGCTGCAATTTCCATTGAGCCGTTAAAATTAACAGCTTGTCCATTTTGTTCACCTCCCTTTTGAATCCTCGAATCGATATGGTTTTTCACCGAGCTGTTGGAGAAGAATAAAAAGAAGGCGAGAGGAATCATTCCTCCAATTAATCCAATTCCGAAGCGTTTGATGCTGTTGTTCATAATTATCTCGTTTAGTTTTTTTATCTACAACAATTATAACACCAAAATAATAAAAAGTTATATGTTGGTCTTGTTAAAGATTGTTAAGCGCTATTGATGCAATATTCTGTATTTTTGTGTGTGATGAAAATATATTTTTCAAAATATCAAGGAACAGGAAACGATTTCATTATTTTAGATAACACGAATAATGTCTATAATCAGCTTTCAATTAAGCAAATTGCATTTTTATGCGATCGCAAATTGGGGATTGGTGCTGATGGCTTAATAAAAATATCTATTCGTATCGGTTTTGACTTTGAAGTTGAGTATTATAATGCTGATGGCTCTCAAAGTTTCTGCGGAAATGGAGCAAGATGTTCTGTAGCGTTTGCAAAGAAATTAGGTCTTATTGCAGACAAAACAGAATTTTATGCGATAGACGGAGCTCATAAAGCTTCAATCGAGAATAATAAGGTGAGATTAGAAATGTTACCTGTTGCATCTTTTGAGAAAGTAGGTAATGATTTTTTTCTTGATACTGGTTCTCCACATTATGTGCACTTTTCTGAAGGAGATCCAATTGATGTTGTTGATTTTGGACGATCAATCCGATATTCTAAAAAATATACAAAAGATGGTGTTAACGTCAACTTAGTTGAGACGAATGGAACAGATTGTATAAAAGTTGAGACTTATGAACGTGGTGTAGAAGATGAAACGTTATCTTGTGGAACAGGCGTGACGGCTTCTGCTTTGATTTATATGCTTGATAATCAGGATGTTAATTTGAAAAAGGTAAACGTAAAAACAAAGGGAGGAGAATTAATTGTTGAATCTAATCGCTATTCTGTTGCAAATGGATTTAAGAATATTTGGTTAACAGGCGAAACAAAACATGTCTTTGATGGTAGCATTGCAATCTAAGTTTATAATACCGTCAATTGAATGCGAAAAAGCGCAAAATTTTGCTAAGAATGCTTGTTTACTTTGGGTATGGCATGCAGATAAAATACCACCTCATATTGGTTTTTCAATCCGCAATAGCTATTACAGTTTAAAAGCTAATGGCAAGGATGAAAATGTAGCATTGGATAAAATCTTGTTAATTATAGAGCGAAAAAAAATTAAGACACTGTGCTTCGCACTGGATTTTAAATTAGAAGTAGCCGATTTAGCGACTATTTATTCTTTATTCAAAACTACAATTCCAGGAGAAATCACTTGCCTGGCACCAATTAAAAAAATAGTAGGCAATGTATTGGCAACTAAACTTACAGAACTTCTTGAAGACCTTTATTCTAAAGGGAAAGTTCGACAAGTCTATGGCCATAATATTGATGACTCGTTTGAAGGGTTGTATGATTATTCTCTTTTAGACGTTCATTCTCGATTACAAAAATTAGCGAATGATTAAGGATGAAATTTATATTCGCCCAGTGAATCATGCAGATGCAGAATTGATTTTAGATTGGGAAAACAATGAGGAAAACTGGAGTGTTAGTGAGAATGATTCTCCTTATTCGATAGGCGATATTATTGTTCTAATAGGAGAATTGAAAAATGTTCTAAAGGCAAAGCAAGCGCGTTGGATGATTTGTTTAACCGAGAATGGAAAACCTATTGGTAACGTTGATTTAACTGAAATAAATTTTAATGACCACTGCTGCTCGATTGGTATATTAATCGCCAATAGAGTAAATAGAAGAAAAGGGTATGCACTGAAGGCGCTTCAGTTAATTGAGAGCGAGGCGTTAAGATTAAATCTGCGAAAGATGAGGTGCACTGTTCATTCCGACAATAGAAGTAGTGTTGATTTGTTTCTAAAAAAGGATTATATAAAGATTGGCATTGAAAACCCGAGCTCTTCAGAAGAAGATGATTATATTGAAATAATAATTTTTGAAAAATGTTTAAAAAAGTAGTCATAGCTCTATTTTTATTGCTTTTGACAGTAGTATATGTTAAACGAGATAAGATAAAACTTTTGTTTGCAGAGGATACTCGAACGGTCAATAAAACGGAAGTTAAATTATTATTAAGGCAAGATCCGAGCTTCGAAGAATTAGCGAACGTATTGATTGAAAAAGGTATTCTAACGAATAAGAAGCATTTTGAGGAGTTCGTCAATGATAATCAAATCGACACAAATAAATTCGCAGCAGGCAAGTATATTATATTGTCAAAAACACAATTAGGGAGTCTTGTTAAGGGGTTTGTTAAAGGCTTAAACGGGCATGGTTCGGCTGAAGTGAAGGTGAATGTTGTGTTTAACAACTGCCCAACTATTGAGGCAATGTGTAAGAATATTGGACAGTGTATTTTAGCTGATAGCGCAGAACTTGCCAGTTATATTTTCTCTCAGGAAACGTTAAATAAATATCATTTTACAAAGGAGCAGATTCCTGCAATGTTTTTACCTAAGGATTGCGAAATGTATTTTGATACTGATGCAGAAACTTTTGTGGCATATATGTCAAGGGAGTTTAAGTCTTTTTGGAATACAGAACGTATGAGGAAAATGAAAATAATAGGATTAAAGAGTCCTTCGGAAGTTTCTACTATTGCAAGTATTGTTTATTCTGAACAATCAAAGGACAACGGGGAGTGGCCAACAATTGCCAAATTATATTTAAATAGGGTTCAAAAAAGAATGAAACTAGAATCTGATCCAACATTTAAATTTTGTTGGGGAGATGAGCTAAAAGGGGTCGAAGATTTACGTTATAGACATCGAGATATAGATTGCCCTTATAATACATACCATATAGTAGGTTTACCACCAGGGCCTATTTATATTTCACCTAGTAATGTCCTTGAAGCAGTTTTGAATCCTTCAAATGTTTCTTATTTGTTCATGATGGCAAAACCTGGTGGGCAAGCACATAATTTTGCAGTAACAAACAGGGAACATGAACGTAATGTGGCAGTTTATAGGAAATGGTTCCGAGAATACAAGAGAAATAAAAATACATAATGGCAAATCTTAAAAGACGAACATTCTTTAAACTTGGCTTAACGAGTGCTGTATTAGGCGTTTTAAAACCTTTGAAAGCTTCGA
>CAJQQA010000124.1 GCA_905480355.1 uncultured Flavobacteriales bacterium
ATTTGGGCTATTCAATTAATGCGCGAAGATATGAATTTTATTGTCATTTTGAGCAACAGAAGCACTCTTAAGCTCTAATAAACCAGCTGTTATGCTTCGCATCTTGTGAATAAATTACGATTTTTTACTTTTCTCTCTAAAAAAGACGGAGATTTCTTACTTTTAACAAAAATGCAAAAATGCAAAAAATCTGTTTGGTTGAAGACGAAAAGAGCATCGGTGAAATTGTAAAACTAAATCTTGAACTCGAGGGCTATTCTGTAGAATGGCTAGTTGACGGTGAAGACGCAAAAAAATTGTTTGAAGCTAATTTTGAATTCGACCTCATTATTTTGGACGTTATGTTACCTCACATCAATGGTGTTGATTTATGTCGAATAATCCGATTTAAAAGTAAAGTTCCGGTTCTTTTTCTATCTGCAAAAGGCAAAACGACCGACAGAATTCAAGGGTTGAAAGTTGGAGGAAACGACTACCTTCCAAAACCTTTTGACTTAGAAGAGTTATTACTGCGAGTAAGTGTTTTAATAGGAGACGCATCGCAAACTGATATTAAACAAGCAACGATTGGAGAATATCTTGTGAATTTTAAAACGTATGATTACGTTCATTCATTAACTCAGGAAAAGAAGCGATTATCGAAAAAAGAAATTGCGCTTTTACAGTTATTCTTGGAGAAAGAAGGCGAAGTAATTTCACGAAATGAAATCCTAGACCGTCTTTGGGGGAAAAATCAATTTCCTACAACTCGAACTATTGACAACTACATTTTGAACTTTAGAAAGATTTTTGAGCTAGATTCAAAGAATCCCAAACTTTTTCACTCAATCAGAGGGGTTGGGTATAAGTTTACTCCTTAATTTTTCCTGCTTTTCAATTATTTCAAAATGAACACATTGATTACTAATGGAAAAACAATGAATAAATACTCCCCTCTTTCATAACCTCATGTAAGGTAGAATTGCTAGTTTTACCTTAATATTCTATTTTCATCAATGAAAGAAAACAGCAAACAATTAAGATACGACAAAGCCTACTTAAGAATGGCTCAAACATGGTCGGAATTATCGCATTGCTCTCGCAAAAAAGTGGGGGCAATTATTGTTAAAGATGGAATGATTATTTCAGATGGTTTTAATGGCACTCCTAGTGAGTTTGATAATTGCTGTGAAAATGATGATGGAGATACACACTGGTATGTGCTCCATGCTGAAGCAAATGCGATTTTAAAAGTGGCCAAGTCCACACATAACTGTCAAAAGTCAACCCTATACCTTACACTCTCTCCTTGTAAGGAATGCAGTAAATTAGTGTTGCAGTCTGGTATAAACAGAGTCGTTTTTATAAACAGTTACAAAGATGAAAGCGGAATCAATTTTCTAAAAGAAGCAAAAATAGAAGTCGTTCAAATTGAAAAACCTTTTGATGCAGAATAAACAAAATCAATATTTGATTCCTATTGTAATGGCTTGTTTCCTTGCAATTGGTTTGCTTTTGGGCAAAAAATTAGCGCCAACTGAAGAGGTATACATCTCTAATGGTGAAGTACGCTATCAAAAAATTCAAGAGATAATTCATGTTCTAGATGAGCGATATGTAGATTCAGTCGATGGTCAAGCTCTTTTTGAAAAGACTATTAGTGACATGCTTCACGAACTTGACCCGCACAGCAATTATATCCCTGCAGAAGATTTAAAGTCCCTAAATGAATCCATTGAAGGTAAATTCAGCGGAGTAGGAATTCGATTTTTTATTATCCAAGACACTATTTGCGTAACAAATGTTTTACCTAATTCTCCAGCAATGGCAGGTGGATTGAAATCTGGTGATAAGCTGATTAATGTCAATGATTCTTTAATTGCTGGAATTGGTGTAAACAACGAGGATGTAATGGGTCTATTGAAAGGCGCAGAAGGTACAACCGTTAACTTGGACATTCTTAGAAATGGTAAAATAAAGTCGTTTGTTGTTGAAAGAGGTTCTGTACCAGTTGTCTCGATTTTAGCATCATTTATGCTGAACAACAACACTGGATATGTGAAAATTAATCAATTCAGCGTCACAACATATGATGAGTTCCGAGCGGCAACTAAAGAATTGAAAAAACAAGGACTAAAAAAACTTGTGGTCGATCTTCGAAATAATGGTGGAGGTGTATTACGAGGAGCCACTTCCATTGCAGATGAGTTTTTAAAAGCCGGAATCCCAATTGTGGAAACACGTGGTGAACATTCTCGAAAGTTTGTCTATAAATCGAGTGATAAAGGAGAACTAGAAAATATTGAGTTGGCAATCGTCATTAATGAGAATAGTGCTTCCGCTTCTGAAATTCTTGCAGGTGCAATTCAAGATAACGATCGTGGAATTATTATAGGTCGTCGTTCTTTTGGAAAGGGTCTAGTACAAGAAGACTTGATGCTTAGAGATGGAAGTAATTTACGATTAACGATTGCTCGTTATTATACTCCTACAGGACGTTGTATCCAAAAACCATACAAAGAAAATATAGAATCTTATTACAATGATCAGCTTGAACGTTATGAAAATGGAGAAATGTATCAAGTCGATTCTACGTTGCTAATTGACTCTCTTAAGTTTACAACACCAGGAGGGAAAACTGTTTACGGTGGTGGTGGAATAATGCCTGATATTTTTATTCCTTTTGATACCCTTGGAACAAGTTGGTACTATACTCAATTGCGATATTCTTCCGCTTTCACAACATTCGCGTTCTCTTTTGTAAATGACAAACGAACGAAATGGAAAACTGTTGATCAGTACATCAGCGATTTTGAAGTAAGCAATGATTTACTTGAACAATTTGTTGCCTTTGCTGAAAAAGAAGGTAACGTTATTCAGAATGCTAAAGAATTAAAGGCAAGTAAAGAGCTTATTAAAAGAACAATCAAAGGTGAAATAGCACGACAATTGTGGGTGGAACAAGGTTACTATAAGGTAGAAGTGCAAAAAGATGTTGACATTCTGAAAGCAATCAAAGAGTTACGCTAAACCCTTCTTTTTCATAAAAATCATTTTCTTTTTCGATTTCTTCCCTATTCTAACGCTGTTTAATAACTCGCTTAGAGTAAAACTCACCATTCAGATTGATTGACACAAAGTACAATCCTGGGGATGTCGTTTTACCTTCACTATCTTTACCGTCCCATTTAATATGAAATTCCGAACCATTATTGATGCTACTGTTCAACAAGCTTTTGATCAAACTACCTTGTCCATTATAAATGGAGATTCTTAATTGATCTTCGCTCTCCAATTTCTTTGAAAATAGGTTGAGTTCATCAATAAAAGGATTTGGGTAAACAGAAAAATAATTCTCCTCATTTTCAATGATAGAAGCAGTACTTAAATTCATCAAACTGTCCATGTTATAATTCTCGTCACCTGCTTGATAGGCCATGTAATGCATAAACACCAAACACATTTCGTCTGAAGTGTTTAGACCTGCAGAAACATTTTCTGGCGGTACATTCGGATTGTTTGGATTGCCAGCGGTATTGTTATATACTGCATCGACTTTGAGCGTTGTTCCTGCCGTTGCCTTTTGGATGTTTTTATAGAAGTAAAAATCTTGCCACTCGAAATTCCATTCTGGAACATTAATCAACTTTAAAGTGTCGAAGGAAGGTTCTATCCCGTATACGCGCATGCTTTCACCAATTAAATGCATGTGTGGAAAAACGCTCAGTAAAGACACGTCTACTGAGAGACCTCCTGAAGGCGGGTACTGCGCTGAGACATTTGTGATCTGATCTGCTGGCAAAGTAAATGACCAGTTCTCTAGCAAAGAAGATGTTAACACATCTCGAACTCCCGTTTCTCCAGGAGGATAGAAATGGAAAATCACTTTTGTACTGTCCACTTCTCCAAAACTACCTTCTGGGTAATGCATCGCAAATAATACTTGTGAATTTGCCTGAAATGGAATGCCTAATTTTAGTGGATTCGTAGTTGGCAAAGTCATGGGTGAACTTCCTGGTGTATATCCTGTTACCAAAGATGCGGAGTTGGTTGTTGGGCCGGCACAATCTCCACCAATCGTATCCGTAACCGACGAATTTGCTGGATCTATATAAATCAAAGCATGATGCACAATCGCAGGATTCCCAGGGATAATTTCAACAGATTTTATCATTCGATTTGTAGCTAATCCAGAAGGAATAGCAAAACAAACATAATCATCACTTGTACCTGTAGCCTTACTTGCATACGTTGGGATTTGAAGTTCTAAATCCCCATTTCCTAAGATGGCCCCGCCAGTATAAACAGGTGGTGGTGGAGTGCTCCCCTGATTGCCTTCAGGAAAACCATTTGAGATCCAGTCTAAAATAGTAGTTTTCTCGGTTGGGGATAATGATCGGTTATGCGTATATGATTGGTAGCCATTCTCTGGTGGCCATGGCGGCATGTCGTCTGTTGTGATTGATGTTGTAATTATCGAAGTCAATGGACTCGCCTCTGCATATGTCATTAATGGGAATGGAGCCACGCCTCCCGTATGGTGACATTGTGTGCATTTATTGTAAAATATTTGTGCAACATCATCACTCCAGGTTTGTCCAAAAGTAAACAAACTGATGATTATAAAAAATAGTGTGGATAGGGTTCTCATAGTGGCTTTTTTTTTAAAATTATGTTTTTTTAAGTAGAAAACATAATATAGCTCCGTATATTGATGAACATGAGTAATTTTATTTCTCTTTCTTTATTTAAAACACTGTACTTAAGCCAGTCGGATTTGCTCACAAATGAAGGGATTGCCGAATTCAAAAATAAATTAATAACCGAAGAAGGGATAAAAATAAGGCAGTCCAATGGTATTTCCGATGACGAATTCTCAAAGTTCGTTACTTCATTAAATTCATCTAAGACAATTTTATTTCACGATTGGATACTACAAAACAGTGCATTGTATACCCTTTTAACTAAAGGAGAAATCACATTCTTTGAGGACATTTCAAATCATTTAAAACATCAGTTTATCAACGATTATCGAGAGTTCCTTTCGCCTTACATTGCCGAAAAGCTGAGCCCTTATTTTCAAGGCCCTGCGTTAACAAAAAATGAGATTAACTTGCTTTCAAACGCTTTTTCATACACACAATTATTGGATCAAAATGATAGAGCAACGGTTGAATACCAACTCTTTTACGGCATTAATGAAAGAATAAAAAAAGAGATTAAGGATGCTAAAGCAATTGTCGACGAAGCGACACTTATTGACAAAATAACACCACTTTGTGATGAGACAATTCTTCTATGTGTCAATTCTATGTCAAAAGCTTCATATGTGTTAAAAATAAACTTCGTTGATGACCTCCTCTCTGTGATTAAATACAAATCGTGTACGCCGCGTTTCGCAAATTGGATCATCAAAAAACTTGAAAAAATAATACTTAACAAAGAACATGAACACAAAATCTCAGATTTAAAAAGAGAGCTAAAAACTGGAGAAATCTCGGTTCGAAATCATGGAAAATCTAAAATACCCTTCAAATGGACACATATTATCACCTTAGTTTTAGTTGGGAGCATTGGTTTCTTTATTTTTTGGGTGATAAAATTTGAACCTTTAAATGATCTGGATGACCCTGTGTTTGCAAATGAAACGTCCTTTATGCAATTTACACCCGAAGAAAGGCGGAAGATTGACTCGCTTTTGCATGAAATGAATGGAACTTTCAAGGAAGATGAAAATTTTATAGATCAAGGCACACCAATTATTGGTAAAAGTGATCAATTAACGATTCGGAAAAATTTCAACAACACCAATCTTGAGCGTATCTATCAAGACGTAATCATCGATGCAGAATTGAGAGAAGATTTAATTCAAGATTCTTGTCGTGCACCTATTGCATTCACCCCTATTCCTGACACGAAGGACTTAGTAAAAAAAAAGGGACGAATTGAGGCTATGATTAAAAACGAATCAGGATATGATGTTGTTTTGGTTGTGGCAGAGGACAAGGTAAAGGGTTCTTTACATTCTTACTATATAAAAAAGGGGGAAACAGCCGTTTTTAAAATCAACCAGTACAATCTAATGCTGCTAATTCCTGGAAATGAATACTCGAAATACAATGCCCCAAATAATATTGCGAGCGACCAATTGCCTTCAAAAAAGTTCCTAGAACATTTTTGTGAAATAGATTACAATTGCCGTGAATCTATCAATAGCATGTATAGGATAGTAAACAGGTATGAAGGGAAAACGAAATTCTTGTTATTGGGTGAAATTGGTGCCAACTTTCATTTAATTGACATCAATGGCGATTTAGAAGCAATCTAGGTTTTTTCTCCTAAATTTGTACCATGATATTATACAATGTAACAGTAAGTATTGATAAAGAAGTCCATTTAACATGGCTTAATTGGATGAAAGTGGACCATATTCCAAAGGTTATGAATACGGGCTGTTTTAAAGAATGTAGAATTTCAAGAGTACACGGAGAAGAAGAAGGCGGCATGACATTCGCTATTTCATACATCAGTCCGTCTCAGGAAAAATACGACGAATATCAAGAAAATCATGCCACTGAATTACAGAACGAACATGCATCAGAATTCAATGGTAAATTTGTAGCATTTAGAACATTACTCACTGTCATAGAAGAATTTAAACAATGAGTGTAAAAGCAAAAAAGCATTTAGGTCAACATTTTCTTAAAGATAGAGGGGTTTGTCAACGTATTTCTGATCAATACAAAGAACATAAAGGTTGTAAAAAGGTCTTGGAGGTTGGGCCAGGCATGGGTGCTCTTACAGAATTTCTGCTTGCGCGTGATCTTGATGTTTGGGCCATGGAAGTAGACAGAGATAGTGTCCCTTACTTGAATGAACATTTTCCTGCGCTTCATGGAAAAATTATTGAAGCTGACTTTTTAAAAATTGATTTGAAATCAGTAATGGGTGTCGAGCCCTATGCAGTTGTTGGAAACTTTCCATACAATATCTCTTCTCAAATCCTTTTCACATGCCTTGAACATAGAAATCAAATTCCTGAAATCATGGGTATGTTTCAGCGTGAAGTGGCGCAAAGAATTGCAGAGAAGCCTGGCACTAAAAAATATGGTATTCTCAGTGTATTTATGCAGGCTTATTATGATATTGAGTATTGCTTTACGGTAGATGAACATGTTTTTGATCCACCACCAAGAGTCAAGTCTGGTGTTATTCGTTGTATTCGAAATGAACGTGAAAAATTACCTTGTGATGAAGTGTTGTTTAAACAAGTTGTGAAAATGAGCTTTAATCAAAGAAGGAAAACCATTCGTAATTCAGTGAAAGCTCTTCTCAAAGGAAATAAAGTAGACCATGAATTTATGGCTCTTCGCCCAGAAACTCTATCTGTTGATCAATTTGTTGAATTAACCCAACTGATTGATGGTTTGTCCCCTGTCGAAGGTTAGTGGCCAACTCTTAAACTCCAAACGATTGCTCTTAATTTCTCTTTTTCTTATTACATTTGCCTAGAACATTCTTAACAGAAGATAGTATTATGAAATTCGGTACCAAAGCAATTCACGCAGGGGTTAAGCCAGATGAATCTACTGGAGCAATTATGACTCCTATTTACCAAACTTCAACATACGTTCAAGATGGTGTCGGAAATCATAAAGGATATCAATATTCGAGAACACAAAATCCCACGCGTCATGCCTTGGAGAAAAATCTAGCCGCTCTTGAGAATGGGAAACACGGAGCATGTTTCGGCTCAGGATTAGCAGCAATTGATTGCGTTATCAAAATGCTTAATCCTGGAGATGAAGTTGTTTCAACAAATGACTTGTATGGGGGTACTTTTAGACTTTTTAAGACCATTTTTGAAAAATACGGAATCAAATTTCACTTTGTTGGAATGTCAGACCCTTCTGAAGTTGAGGCTGCTGTAAACAAAAACACGAAATTAATTTGGGTAGAGACACCAACAAACCCAATGATAAATATTATTGACATTGAAGCAATGGCGAAGATCTCTAAGTCTGCTGGAGCGATGTTGTGTGTGGATAACACATTTGCCACGCCGTATTTGCAAAACCCTTTGGATTTAGGGGCCGATATAGTTATGCATTCGGTAACAAAGTACATTGGAGGTCACTCTGATGTTGTTATGGGGGCTTTAATTTGCAAGGACGATGCTATTGCAGATGAAATGTACAGAATTCAAAATTCTTCCGGGGCTGTCACAGCACCAATGGATTCGTTCTTAGTTTTAAGAGGAATTAAAACACTGCATTTACGTGTTCAAAGACATTGCGAAAATGCCGAAAAAGTTGCCCGATTCTTAGTCAGTCATCCAAAAGTGGACAAAGTTTATTGGCCAGGTCTAGAGTCTCATCCAAATCATGCTATTGCAAAAAGACAAATGCGTGGTTTTGGAGGTATGATTTCTTTTGATTTGGAAGGAAACAGTATAGAAGATGCACACACAATTGTGAAGAATGTTAAAGTTTTCGCATTGGCTGAATCATTAGGTGGAGTAGAGTCGTTAATTGGTCATCCTGCAACAATGACACATGCTCCTATACCAAAAGAAGAAAGAGAAAAAATAGGAATAAGCGATTCTTTGATACGATTGAGTGTCGGAGTAGAAGACGTAGAAGATATAATTGAAGATTTAAGTCAAGCGTTGTCTTAAAGAAAATATATGCGCTAGAATACTAATTAACTTAGTGCTCTGGCTATTAAACAAAAATACGTGTTATGATGAATTACAGTAAGTTTGCCGTTATAGGAGTTGGACGTTTTGGTGCTTCAATTGCTCGACGACTGGCAAAGAAAGGAGCGCAAGTTTTTGCTTTTGATCCAAACGAAGAAAAAATCAATAACATCAAAGATGACGTGGCTTTTGCTGTAAATCTTGATGCAACTGACTTGCGAGCGTTACAATCCCAGAATTTAGAAGCCATGGATGCGGCCGTTGTTGCCATTGGTGAAAATTTTGAGGCAACTATTCTAAGTTGTGTACATCTAATGGAAATAGGTGTTAAACGAATTATTGCTAGAGCAAGCGGAGAACAACAACATTTAATTCTCAAGAAAATAGGGATTCATGAAATTCTAACACCTGAAAATGAAGTTGCAGATGCTGTTGGTGAGAAATTATTGAACCCAAATATTATTTCGTTCCTTTCGCTGCCTGATGATCATGAAATTGCTGAAATAAGTGCACCAAAAGGATGCGTAGGAAGAACAGTTGATTCTATGGGATTCAGAAATAAGTACGACATGACTTTAATTACAATTAAACGGGTCTTTGAAGTCACAAAAAATGGAGAAGATTCTACAGAGCAACATATTATTGGTGTCCCCAAGAATGAAATGGAAATTAAAGAAAAAGATACACTCGTTGTTTTTGGAGCGGCCAAAAGTGTAGAACGTTTTATTGAAATTAACGAATCGCTTTAATGTACGTTATTACTGGTGTTTCTAAAGGATTAGGGAAGGCAATTGTTGAACAACTACTTGATGCTGAAGAATCCGTTATCGGAATCGGCAGAACGAATTCCATTGAGCACAAAAATTATCAATTTATTGAATGCGATTTAAGTGTGAAAAATGCTGTGCATTCATTGTCTCTTGACCTGATGGACGAAGAAGTTGTATTAATTAACAATGCTGGTATCATTGGTGACATTAATCGGCTTTCACAACAAGAATCGCTCGATTTGAATACAATTATGCAAGTCAATACGATTGCTCCTATGGAATTAGCGCACAAGCTATATTCCCAAACAACCAATAAGCAAGAGTTTTCTTTAATCAATATTAGTTCTGGGGCTGCAAATAAGTCCATTCCATCTTGGGGAGCTTATTGCGCTTCTAAAGCTGCACTAAATATGCTCACTGAAAGCTTCTATCTTGAAGAAGTTGAATTAGGAAATCACCCAACTGTTATGGCTATTTCTCCAGGGGTTATTGATACTGATATGCAAGTGAATATTCGTTCTACTTCAGAAAAAAATTTCTCTGCGGTTCAAAATTTTATCGCCATGAAAGAGGGAAATGACTTGTTTTCACCCAAAGAGGCAGCTAGACGTCTATTGAATCTAATTAACTTACCTTTTAAGAAGCAGGTGTTTCACGATTTACGAACAGTTATACCGTAGAATCAAGAATCACGACACTTTATCCTTGAAATAACACCTTATAGCATCTTTTTTTTATGTTCACTTACATTTATCGTATCTTTACATTGAAATTATGAAATATTATCTCCAAAACTATGAAAGTAAAACTCCTTACACTAAGTGTATTATTAATTAGCCAGTTTGGCTATTCTCAAAAAGTAGATCATTATTGTGGGTCTGCTCATAAAATGAATGAATTGCGCAATAACCCTGCGGCTTCTAAGTCCTTATTAGACGATAAATTAATCAGACAACAAGAAGCAACTAATGGTGTAAAATCGATAAGGGGGGTGGTCTATAAAATTCCGATTGTTTTCCATATACTTCATAATGGAGGGAGTGAAAATATCAGCGAAGCACAAATATTTAATGGATTAGACGTTATTAATCGTGATTTTAGCAAGCAAAATGCTGATACAGCTGAAGTAATTGACCTTTTTAAACAACGCGTTGCAGATATCGAGATGGAATTTGTTCTAGCTTCAAGAGCCCCAAATGGCGCCTGCTTTAGAGGATATACTCGTACACAATCTACAATGACTTCTGCTGGTGACGATGGATATGCACAAGTAGATGCTGTAAGAAACGGTAACGATGTCTATCAAGGTAATTGGCCAAGTAATAGATATTTGAATGTCTACATTATTAAAGATGCTGGTGGTGCTGGTGGTTATACTAACCTTCCAAATAACTGGGGCGGTACGGATATGGCAAACGGAATTTGGTTGTTACACAATCAATTCAGTGAAATTGGAACATCTAGCACTTCAGCTGGACGTTCATTGACACATGAAATTGGGCATTGGTTTAATTTAAGTCACACGTGGGGAGGTACAAACACACCAGGTATTGCTTCAAACTGCTCAGAGGATGATGGAGTTGGTGACACACCAACATGCATAGGAGTTTCTGGTGGCGGATGTCCAATCACTCAAGATGAGTGTGGACCAATTGCAAACGTACAAAACTACATGGATTATGCTTTGGGTTGTCAAACAATGTTTACAAGTGGGCAATCTACAAGAATGAGAAATGCTGCTATTTCAAGTGTTGGTGGTAGAAATAATCTTTGGACTCAATTGAACCTAGAGTTTACTGGTACCGATGCTCCAGCTCCTCTTTGTACTACTGAGTTTTCAGCAGATAGAATTTCTATTTGTTCAGGAGGTACAATAACGTTTACAGATGAGTCTTATAATAACGCAAATGGCTGGACATGGAGCTTCCCAGGAGGCACCCCAAATAGTTCGACTGATCAAAACCCATTAATTACTTATGATACCCCAGGTCTTTATGAGGTTACACTAGAAGCTACAGACGGTACAATTACAGATACAGAAGTAAAGACTTCATACATTAGAGTTCTTGCTAACGCTATTTCGTTACCTGTTTATGAAGGATTCGAAAGCTACACAACTCTTGATAACCTGCAAGAATGGGGCGTGGTTAATGAAAATAATGACGCTCAATTTCTGTTGTCTACAACCGTAGGTTTATCAGGAACTAAAAGTGTTGTATTACCAAATTATGGTCAAACTATAGGTTCTATGGATGAGTTGATTTCACAACCTGTCGATTTATCAGTACTCGACCCGCTCACGGACAATATGACTTTAAGTTTTCGATATGCTTACAAAAGAAGAAACACTTCGGATGATGATTGGTTAAGAGTGTATTTAACATCGAATTGTGGTGATACATGGGCAATTAGAAAAACACTCCATGGTGTGCAGCTGGGTTCAAACACTCAGACAAATTCATTTACCCCTACTTCTGCTGCAGACTGGAGAACGATTCATATGACTAACGTAACAAGCCCATTCTGGGTAGATAACTTCAGGTATAAATTTGCATTTGAAGCGGGAGGTGGAAACAACATATACATTGATGATATCAACATATATCAAGGTTCTCCTTCTGATGATATCGTTGACGGAATAGCAGGAATTAATGAACTTAACAACATATCACATATCGCGGTTTACCCAAATCCTACAAATGGTGAGTTGAATGTAAGTTTTAGCATCCAGAATGATGAGAAAACGACTATTTCAATACAAGATGTTTCTGGGAAAATAATTCAAGCACATTTAATCAATGCGATTAACGGTGAAAACGTTGTAAGTATTGATACGCAAAAAATGGGGGCAGGAATTTATTTTATGCAAATCTCAGTGAATGGAACAGTGAAAACAAAGAAGTTTATTGTAGAGTAATAACGTTAATTAAAACAAAAAACCCAGCGAGAAATCTTGCTGGGTTTTTTGTTTTCTAACTTGGAGTCGAAACTGATTAATTCAAAACTTTTAAGCAATCTTCAAATCTACGTAATGCTTATTTGGTTAAAATCGAGCCCTTTTTGTACCCAATATTGGAGTTCTTCATCCATATCGAAGCCTTCTGGTGTTATGAAAATGTAGCCCCGCATTGATCTCCCTGTAAAATCCATAGGCAAACAGACCTCTTTTTCTATTTCCTCTTCATAAGCAACCATGCCTATTTTTACCATCAATAAGTCTCCTTTAAATTTTTTATCATAATGAGTACCGCAACACATTTTATCATTGACCATAAAAATCAACCCTCCCATCATTTCTTTCTCATGGAAAGTAACACTACTCGCGTTAATAATATGCCTAATCCTATCGGCTAAAAAGTCATCGTATGCCATGATTTAATCTAATTTACTATGCTGAATATTTTTGAGATCAAATTAATTCATTTTTTTCGAATACGGTAATAATCTTTTGAAATACCATGCCATTGAACTTGCTCCTTCCAAAATGCAGTTTCAATATTTTTAAATCTATTTCTATTTCTACGGACTTCACTCTCTTTTATTGGCTGACATCGCAATCGATAAACACTGATCAAATATGATAGGGATTCGTATTCTCTCACTTCGGCAGTCTTATCAGGATAGCAAGAAATAATTTGCTCAGAGCTAAGGTCTATTTGAAATTCACTTTTATCGGATATAACGTAAAATCGCATACTGTCAGATTTGTCGATCCTAATTTGCGTATTAATGGTATCATTAAATATTATTCGCCCTGTTTCTGCCAAAATGAAATTCTTGTTTTTTTTGGCACTATTTAAACCTTTTAAATATGCTTTTTCAAAGTGTTTTTCGTAAGACGTTCTACTCAAATAATTATCATAAGAGCATGAACATTCTTCAATAGACAAAGTGTCAATGTTCTCCAAGAAAACCAATGAATCGTTTTCATAGTTGACAAGATTAACAGTACCTCTCACAAAAAAATTAAACTCTTTATTTTCCGTATTGCGCATGCGACAATTCCTGTTAAAATCAAATTCTATAAAAATTAATTTTTTGTTTAACTCTCCAATGGGCAATAGACGATATTCTGTCTCCGCACAACATGATAGGGCGACACTTGAGCGAATAAATAGGATACAGAAAATAAAGATTATGTTATTCATGATAATTTACATCGTTGATTTAAACATTATAATGAAGCTTTATTCTAAAGTAACGAGAAGTCATAAAACAAAAACAGCAGTAAGAAACCTTACTGCTGTTTTTAAAGATATTAAATTAACTCTTTAAAGTTCGAACTTGATACCTTGTGCTAAAGGTAAGCTGTCTGTATAGTTAATTGTATTAGTTTGACGACGCATGTAGACTTTCCAAGCATCAGATCCAGACTCACGCCCACCACCTGTTTCTTTCTCTCCACCAAATGCTCCACCAATCTCAGCGCCAGAAGTACCAATATTAACGTTTGCAATACCACAATCAGATCCGGTACAAGCTAAAAATGCTTCCGACTCTTTCAAACTGTTCGTCATTATTGCAGAAGACAATCCTTGAGGTACGTTATTTTGAATCGCAATTGCGTTCTCTACACTACCAGAATATTTCATTATATATAAGATTGGCGCAAAAGTTTCGTGCTGCACAATGTCGTAAGTGTTTTCCGCTTCAACAATAGCCGGTTTAACATAACATCCAGACTCATATCCTTCACCTTCATAAACACCACCTTCAACTAAAATGTTTCCGCCTTCAGCTTTTGCTCTCTCTAAAGCAGATAAGTACATTTCAACAGCATCTTTATCAATTAGTGGACCAACATGGTTGTTCTCATCTAGTGGGTTACCTACTTTTAACTGTGGGTAGGCATTTACTATCGCACTAACGAAAGTATCATATACATCTTCATGGATAATTAGTCGTCTAGTAGAAGTGCAACGCTGTCCACCTGTTCCAACTGCTCCAAATACTGCTCCCGGAAGAACAATTTTTAAATCTGCTGTTGGTGTTATAATGATTGCATTGTTTCCTCCTAGCTCTAATAAAGAAGTTCCTAATCTTGCTCCAACTGCTGCACTTACCGCTTTACCCATGCGAGTAGAGCCGGTTGCAGAAACCAAAGGAATACGTGCATCGTTAGACATTAAAATTCCTAAATCAGCACCGCCTATAACTAAACCAGAAACTCCTTCAGGAACTCGGTTAGCATCAAATACTTCTTTTGTAATTTGTTGACACGCTAATGCTGTTAGAGGTGCTTTTTCAGATGGTTTCCATACACAAACATCACCACAAACCCAAGCAAGAGCTGTATTCCAGTTCCAAACAGCAACTGGGAAGTTGAATGCAGAAATAATTCCTACGATTCCTCTTGGATGATACTGCTCATACATTCTGTGACCTGGGCGTTCAGAGTGCATTGTAAGACCATGCAATTGACGAGAAAGACCTACTGCGAAATCACAGATGTCAATCATTTCTTGTACTTCACCTAATCCTTCTTGGTAAGATTTTCCCATTTCGTAAGAAACCAATTTACCTAAAGGCTCTTTGTACTCACGTAATTTTGTCGCCAGCTGACGAACAACTTCTCCACGAGCAGGTGCAGTCCATTTTCTCCATTCTTTAAAAGCTTCACCAGCTTTTAAGACAACGGCTTCATAATCAACTTCCGTTGCACTCTTAACTGAGGCAATTACGTTTCCATCTACTGGAGAAACAGAATCAATTTTCTCTCCTCTAGTATTAAACCAATGTCCACCAGTAGATGCACCATTGTTTACTTCCTCAATTCCGAATTGAGATAAAATTTCCTTCATTCCAAGGTCTGTCATAACTTCCGCCATTCTATTCTATATTTAATTAACCTATTCTATTATTTGTTACGGGTACAAAATTACGGTAAATAATTGTAAAAACTCAATCATTTTTCGCTTCAAAAGAGGATTGCCATTTCCAATAAAGTCCTGCAGAGATTGCACCCAAAGGCGTTGCAACCAAATACAACCAAAGATGCTCTGTATGCCCAGAAACAAGAGCTGGAGCGATACTACGAATTGGATTCATACTCGCATTACTTATTGGGCCAGCAAACAAAGCCTCTAAACCGACAGTCATTCCAATAGCAATTGGAGCATAATATTGTTCTATTCTTCTCCCTTGTGAGGTCAGCAAAATCACAATCATCAATAAAAATGTGAGGATAAATTCTAAAATTAGTGATTGCATTTCTGAACCACTTGGCATAGAAGCACCGAGTAATTCATTCTCTGGAAATAAAAATTTCAATGTAAAGCTTGCCAGAAAAGCCCCTATTGCTTGAACACCAAGATATGGAAGAAGTTCTTTTTTAGGGTGCAATTTCAACATTACTAGTGTTATTGTAACGGCAGGATTCATGTGTGCTCCTGAAATCCTTCCATACGCAAAAATCATTATCATAACGATCAAGCCCCAGGCTGTTGCAACACCAAAATGAGAAATTGCTCCCGTCATTTCAGTATTTATGACCATTGCTCCCGTTCCACAAAAAATCATGAAAAAGGTTGCTATTAATTCTCCTACGTATTTTTTCATAAATATGCTGAAACGAATTCTTTACAATACAACTTTACCAAATCTCGAACCCTGTCGAAATCTTGCTTAACTTCACTTTCAGTTCCTACAGCTTTTGCTGGATCTGGAAAGTTTTTGTGAAAACGAGTCGCATTTGATGGGAAATAAGGACATCTCTCTTTAGCGTTATCACACACTGTGATAATGTAATCGAAATCAATGTTTTCATATTCGTTGACGTTATTTGATGTGTTTTGAGAAATATCAACCCCATCTTTTTGCATCGTCTCAATTGCTTTTGGATTGACTCCATGCGTTTCAACACCGGCACTATAAATTGTTGTCCCTTCAGGCGAAAACGCTTTCAAGTAGCCCTCGGCAATTTGACTTCTACAACTGTTTCCTGTGCAAAGCACTAATACATTCTTCGACATATCAAGAGTTTAACAGCAACCTGATCCAGGTTCACATGATTCACCATTTACGACTTCCGCTATTGAAACTTTCACTTTTTCCTCAGTTGGAGAACAGCAAGCATTTGCTTCTTCACCAATATATTTCGGATCATTAAATTCTGAATCTTCATGAAAATAATAAACCTCCCATTGAATTCCATCAGGATCGGTTGCCCAAAACTTATCTTGAACAGCATAACAGCAAGACACTCCAATTTCTTCAAGAGAAACTACTCCTTGTTCACGGGCTATTTTCAGTTTTGCCTCCATTTCTTCTTTTAAAGCAACTTGAATGCCTACGTGCCCAAAATTAGCTTGCACTCTCTCTGGATTCTCGATAAATGAAATGATTAAACCTGGGTTTTCCATCTCGTATTTTGCGTAACCTTTCTTTACTTTAGAAGCTGATTGCCCAAAAAATGTAGTGTAAAAGTTTACTGTGGCAGCCAAGTCACTCACATAAAAAGACATGTGGATTCTTGGGAGTTTTGTATTTGTCATATCGTTAATTTTTAGCAGCAATCGGATTCGTCACAGTTTGCTGAGTTTAATAATGTATTAATTTGTGTAGATAATTTGCTCCAGTTCTCCTGATTTATGCAATAACACATGCTCGTTCCTTCAATTGTTCCTTTAATAAGTCCAATCGACTTTAGCTCTTTCAAATGCTGAGAAACTGTCGATTGTGCGAGCCCTATTTCCGTAACCAAACTTCCACAAACACATGAATTCGTCTTAATTATCGACTGAAGAATTGCAATTCTTGCTGGATGCCCAAGAACTTTCATCATTTGAGAAAGTTCAATGTGCTCTGCTGTGTAATTTTCTGTCTTTGTTAAACCCATTTGTGAATCATTTATCGCAATATTACGATATACAAATGAATATAGCACCCTTTTTTAACTTTTTTATGAAAAAAAATTAATCCTAATTAGAAAAATAGATTTACTACTACCAAGGAATTGACAATAGAACTTTTCTTATATTTGAATTAAATAAAAATAAATGAACCCATATTTTCTCATTATTGCACTTGCTGGTATTATTATACTTAGCTTTTTTTTCAATGTGATTTCGGAAAAGACAAATATTCCATCTGTGCTAATGCTTATCGGCCTGGGCATGGGTTTAAAAGCTTGGATGACGTCTCAGGGCATCATTGATGATGACCTTGAATTGGATTCTATTCTAGAAGTACTTGGCAACGTAGGTTTGGTTATGATTGTACTAGAGGCGGCGCTCGATCTAAAATTAGAAAGAGATAAAAGAGGTCTAATTTTGCGTTCCTTTCTGATTGCTTTGCTCGGAATTGGAGGTTCAATGTTCGCTCTAGGCGGTTTTTTCATGTATATTTTTCCAGATACCTCATTGTATACAGCAATTATATATGCGATCCCTTTAAGTATTATGAGTAGTGCAATTATTATTCCCAGTGTAGGTCGATTAATAGAAAATAAAAGAGAATTTATGGTCTATGAAAGCACTTTTTCTGACATTCTCGGGATTATGACCTTTTACTTTATGATTGGTGCTGATGGAGGAGCAGGTGGAGGGTCTTTGATTCTAGAAATATCCCTCAATATCCTTGGAACGATTGTTCTCTCTGTTATTGTTGCATATGTTATGGTGTACTTATTTCAACACCTGCAAATGCAGGTAAAGCTGTTTTTGATTATTGGAATATTAATGCTTCTTTTCGCTGTTGGTAAAATATTTCACTTGTCCTCTTTGCTTTTGATATTAACTTTCGGATTGGTCCTTAATAATACCGATCTTTTTTTTCAAGGGCGATTGTCCAAGATTTTTGACAAAGAAAAGGTCAAACCAATATTACACGATTTTCACACATTAACATTAGAATCTGCTTTTCTCATCCGAACGTTTTTCTTTGTAATTTTTGGGCTAAGTATTTCTATTTCTTCATTGTATAACTTTGAAGTTGCTATTAATAGCGCTGTGATTGTCGCCGTTTTATATTGTATTCGTTATTTGTTGTTGCGCGTCTTTGGCAAAGGGCATATGTTTCCAGAGGTGTTCATTGCTCCTCGCGGATTAATAACTGTACTCTTGTTTTTTGTAGTCGCTAAGAATGACAGCTTTACGATAGAAAACTTTGATACTGGGCTTTTACTTTACCCTATTCTTATTACTAGCATGATTATGATGGTTGCCTTAATTACATATCGTGGAGAAAAAGTGACAGATGTTATTTTCCAAAAACTTCCTTTGCGCAAAAACAATAAAGAGGACAAGGAATCAATGGTAAAGTGAAAACGAAGAAGACCTAAGCTCTAAATTGTATACTACTGAATCGGACTTATTGCGAAATTATACAATAGTTGATAATGGGAATAGCGTTAACTTATCTAGCTATCATTCAAAGAATACCAAAAAGCTTTTTTTGTACTAATCGGTGTGCTTGATTCATAGACAAATTTGTCACTCAATTAAAATTAGCTAACTTGTGCAACTGTTTGTCCTTATAACGAACTGCACTTATTAAAAGCTCGTAGTCAAAATATGATTACATCCTTTAAATTTTATATAGAATAATGCGCAAAAAAATAAACTCTCTCCTGATACTTGGACTCTACCTTATTGTTAGTTTCTATGGGTTTTCACAGGAATCTATTGATCGAATTCAAAATTATTTAATGGAAGAATCTGATCGGTTGAATCTAAGCCCAGCAGATATAAAAGATTTAACTCTTGCTAATGAACATGAGTCTTCAGTAAATGGCTTAACATTTCATTACGTTCAACAAGAATTCAATGGTGTTCCGATTTATAACGCAATTTCAACATTTGCTACTCAGAATGATCAACTATTTCTTACCGGCAATCGATTCGAACAAAATGTTTCAGAGCGAATATCTAATGACGTCGTACAATTGAGTCCACGCGAAGCAATTATAAGTACGCTATTAGAATTAAACCTAACAGCACCGGGGCCTTTAAACCAAATTGATAAGGGAATGAATGGTTCAATTATATATTTTTCTGCTGAAAGTTTATCGTCTGAACTTATTCCCGTTGAATTATTGTACTATCCAACTGATGAAGGGAAATTGATTAGGGTGTGGGATTTAAGTATTTATGAACTAAGTCAAAAACATTGGTGGAGTGTCCGCATTGATGCTTCAACTGGAAGGCTTATAGATAAAGTTGATTGGGTTGTTAGCTGTCAATTTGAAACTCCCGACGAGCATACAGCTCATAATTTACAGCGAACGACCTCAAATGATAAGGTCTTGTTTCCAGCGCCTCCTCCATCTGCAGATCAATACAATGTCTTTGCTATACCTACAGAAAGCCCGAATCATGGGCCAAGAACACTTGTAGTGGGTCCTTCTGATGCTATTGCATCTCCTTTTGGATGGCACGATGACAATGGGATTGAAGGTGCAGAATATACTAACACTCGTGGGAACAACGTTTACGCTTATGAAGACATAAATGACTCGAATTTACCTGGCTATTCACCTGATGGATCTACTACTTTGAATTTTGATTTCACTTTGGACATTAATCAACCTTCCAACACTTATCTCGACCCTGCAATTACAAATGTGTTTTACATGACTAATATCATGCACGATGTCTGGTATCAATATGGGTTCGATGAAGTCAGTGGAAACTTCCAACAAAACAACTACACTAACGGGGGCTTATCTTCTGATTTCGTCATCGCTGAAGCCCAAGATGGAAGCGGAATGGATAATGCGAATTTTGCCACTCCACCAGACGGAGAAAATCCTCGAATGCAAATGTACTTATGGAGTCCACCTGGACCACCTGGTAATATGTTTACTGTTAATCCTCCATCAATTTGGCAAGGTGAATCCACAGTCGTAGAGGCCGGTTTTGGGCCTGGAATTCCAACCTCAGCTATTACGACCAATCTTATTCTGTATGAAGATGCAACTCCAGATATTTATGACGCCTGTGAGGCGCCATTGAATGCTGCTGCTATGAATGGAAACATTGTAATTCTTAGACGAGGCTCGTGTGCGGAAATAGATAAAGTGGAACGCGCACAAAATGCGGGGGCAGCTGCTGTAATTGTTGTAGATGATGCCCCTCAATCACCAACAGAAATGACTGGTATTGGAGCAACAATTACAATTCCTGCAGTTATGATTAATCAGTACAACGGTGAGAATCTAATTGCAGAGATTGAGTCAGGAGCAACAGTAAGTGTTACGCTGGGGAACTTAGGGCCCTATGAACTGGATGGTGATTTTGATAACGGAATCATTGCACATGAATTTGGGCATGGAATTTCTACGCGACTCACTGGAGGCGCTGGAAGTTCAAATTGTTTGTGGAATGCTGAGCAAATGGGAGAAGGATGGTCTGACTGGTTTGGTTTAATGTTAACTATTGAACCTGGTGATCAAGCGACAGATCCTAGAGGTATTGGAACTTTTGCGTCCGGGGAGCCAATTACGGGTAATGGAATTCGAAATGCACCATACACGACAGATTGGGCAATAAATGGTTTTACATATGGACAAACGAACAACACTAATTCGATTTCTCAGCCACATGGTATTGGGTTTGTATGGGCAACTATGCTTTGGGATTTAAACTGGGCAATGATTGATGTTTATGGTTTTGATCCTGATGTTTATTATGGTAATGGAGGAAACAATATGACCATGCAATTGGTAATGACTGGGATTAAATTGCAAGCGTGCTCACCTGGGTTCGTTGATGGAAGAGATGCTGTTCTTGCCGCTGATCAATTATTATATGGCGGAATTCATGAATGCTTGATTTGGAAAGTTTTTGCAAATAGAGGATTGGGTTATTCTGCAGATCAAGGCAGTAGTGACGATAGAGAAGATCAGATACAGGCATTTGACTTACCCCCTGGAATGGATCATTCAACAACAGTTGTCGCTTGCGAAACGTATACATGGGCAGAAAATGGGATGTCATACGATACAAGTGGCGTTTATACTAGCTCAATAATTGGGGATGGAATTGGTTGTGATACTTTGGAAACGTTGATCTTAACAATTGGCATTGCATCTGAAATTAACACAGTGGTTAATGTAATTAATGAAATCACATTAAGAGCAGATCAAGGTGGTCTAGAATACATGTGGGTTGATTGTAATGATAATTATGCAATCATTCCTGGCGAAGTTGGTCAATCGTATTATCCAACTGAAAACGGGAATTATGCCGTAATTATTACAGAAAATTTGTGCTCCGACACCTCAGCTTGTAATGAGGTCAGCACCATTGGTATTATCGAAAATGAATTTGGTGAATCCTTTATGATTTATCCAAACCCAACAGATGGGTTACTCATTATTGATCTTGGCGCAATCTATGAAAGCGTTAAAGTCAAAGTGCTTGACATGAGTGGAAAATTATTGTCTGAACACAAAATGAATGACACAAACCGTTTTGATATTCATCTCGACAGAACAGCTGGTATGTATATTTTAGAAATTCTAAGTTCAGATGGAAAACAGGCCAGAATTAGAATAGAAAAGTACTAGGGTTTTTTTGAGAATCCGCTCTAAAAGAAATGGACAAACCTTCAGGTTGATATCCATTCAATGATGTGCTAAGAATTATTTTAGGTCCGACAGGAAATTATTTCCTTTATACAGAGGAGCCAAGTTAGGTCATTGTAGAATTAAGTGATTGATAAAAGGAGACAGTTCCTACTCTCCTTACTTCCACCAAATGACGGTTTCTACTAAGGGCTATTAGCTTTCTTTGGAAAATTATTCCTATATTTAAAACTAATCTCGGGAAAGCTGCGAACGTTGTGCTTCATTTAAACGATGATATTTAATTATATAGTTTCACATCATATTTAAAGGGCATGCGTATAGAATTAGAAATTAATAACTTTTAAATAGATCATGTTATGGGAAAAGGTAAAGACGCAAAGAAAAATGTTAAAAAAGAAGCTGCTAAAACTCCAAAAGAAAAAAAAGCAGCAAAGAGAGCAAAGAAAAATCAATAGTTTTCTGAAAGAACTAAGCTTAGCAAGCTCATAAAAAACTTGCTCCGCTTGTTGGACTATACCCAAGATTCTTTCCGGATTCATCATAATAATAAGTGGGCTATTTATGAAGAATAGAACAATAGTATGATCGCTTTCCTTAAAACCCGCAAAATTCATTTGAATTTTGCGAAAATTACCAGTTTACAATCAATTTACCAGTAGTTAAACCATTCTCCAATGCAGTATGTGCTTCATTTAGTTGATGTGCAGAATAGCTTCCTCCAGATTGCGGCTTAACCTTTCCCGATTGATATAATTTAAAGACTTCAGTCAAGCAATGTTTTAATACCATTGGTTTGTTGTCAGCGATTTTCAGCATATTAACTCCTAAAATGTTCTTTGATCTCATCATTAGACCTATAGGTAAAACCAAGCCCATTTTACGTACAAAATTCAACTGGGAAAGAATTCCCCACTTACCATTTGATAATTGCGCCCCCCCAAAAAGGACCATTCTACCACCTGAGCCAAGAATACTCATGTCCTGTTTAAAAGTCGACCCAGCAACAGGATTAAAACTTAAATCAATTCGTTCTTCTCCTAAATATTCAATAATGGATTCGACATAGTCGCTCGTATTGTAATTAACGACATGGTCTGCACCCAACGCTTTCACCAAGCTTTCTTTTTCCGCACGCCCAACTTTGGCTATAACCTTTGCTCCTTGTAGTTTGGCTAATTGGATTAATAACGTGCCTACTCCACCTGCTGCTGCGTGAATTAAAACAGTATCTCCAGCGCGAACGGGAGTTAAGTAAGAGGCCATATAATATGCTGTAACACCTTGTGTACAAAGCGCCAATAATTCTTCGGCGGGTTGATTTTCGACTTCTTGAATTGCAAAATCATTTGTAACCACGTGTTTTGCATATCCTCCAAATCGACAAAAAGCCATAACTCGCTTCCCAATTAAGCTTTTATCTACACTGTCACCACAGGAAACTACCTTCCCGACCATTTCGTAGCCAATAATGCAAGGGAAAGCCGGTGCTTCACGATACAAGCCGCGACGAGCCATTACATCTGCATAATTCAATCCAAATGCTTCTGTTTCAATCAGAACCTGATTGTTTTCAAGTGCAGGCACTTCAAACGTTCTTAATTCAAATGCTTCTTCTGGTGTTCCTTTTTTACAAAGAAAAAATCCTTCGCTTGTCATATAATTATTGTTTTCCTTCAATTACAATCACAATCTCTCCTTTAGGAGGACGTTCTTCATAATAAGCTTTAATTTCCGAGGCTGTTCCCCGTTTGTATTCTTCATAGATTTTAGTCAGCTCACGCGCTACACAAACTTTTCTGTCCTCTCCCATGAATTCAACAATTTGTCCTAAACACTTCACAAGGCGGTGCGGTGACTCATATAATATCGACGTTCTTTTTTCTTCAGCAATGACCATTAATCTAGTTTGACGGCCTTTCTTATGAGGTAAAAATCCTTCAAAAACAAAACGATCACATGGGAAACCACTTGCAACTAACGCTGGAATTAAGGCCGCAGGTCCAGGCAGGCATTCTATTTCAATATCATTCGCAATACATTCTCTAACCAATAAAAATCCAGGATCCGAAATTGCTGGTGTTCCTGCATCGGAAACTAGGACAGTTGAATTGTTCGCTTTTATTGTGTCAATAGCTCTACTGAGTGTTTTATGTTCATTATGTGCGTGAAACGGAGCAACTGTTTTTTTAATCTCAAGATGATTCAATAGACGCTTGGTTACGCGAGTGTCTTCTGCGTATACCATCTCTGTTTCTTTCAAAATACGAATTGCACGTAATGTGATATCCTCTAGATTACCAATCGGTGTTGGAACAATATACAATTTAGACATAGTCGATGCTTTAATTCAAAATTATCTCGTCAAAACTACATAGTCTTGGAGTAATGTCTGTAGAAATTTCAATCTTTTTTCTGGAGTTTTTGATAATCCCAAAAGTTGGGCTGATTTATCTGCTAATTCAATCGCAAATTTCTTTGTTTCAGGATTTGAATATTGTTTCACACGCTGAATTGTGCTTTTAATCAAAAGCATATCTTCATCCGTAAATCTTATTGCTCCAGGATACTCAGGGGTATAATTTTCTTGACTTTTTATCGATAATACGTCTCTTAAGCTATAGTTGATGCTCGATTTATTTTTGATGACAATTGTATTAGCCATCACGTCTCCTATGCGTTGATTTCGCTTCGATGTTCCGGCATAGACAATGCCCATCAAACCTATCCCAAACCAGGCCAACACAAATATATCAGGGCTAATCCAGACAAAGTCGCCCTTAAACATCCAGCGCGTGAAAATTTCACGAAGACCTGGTCGTTCTCCAGAAATAGTAACGACGCGTATTCCTAATATATATTTGCCAAGGCTTTGCCCTTGTGTGAGGTATTCCATAATCGGGTTATAAAATATCCACGGTAATTTCATGACCAAGAGTTGAAGAAATAAAAATGACCCCATATGTTCTTCAAACCATCCTGTAAATCCAATGACCATTCCTACGATGATAAAATAGATGACAAACATTAAAAAATCAATCATAGCGGCGGCTGCACGAGTTCCCACTGAGGCAAGCTCGTACTCAATTTTCACATTCTGAGCTGATTCAAATTCTATTGTCTTCATCGTTTTCTAACAAAGTAAAGATACCGAAATCAAAGACAATCGCAAATTGATTAAACGCGTGAAAAAATATAATTAAGAACCCCTCTAAACTACGAAATAATGACACTTTTGTGACATTCAAACGCTAGAGTCTGCGCATCTTTGCACAACGTGAAACATAAACAAGTTATAGCAACTTTACATACAATTGCGTTTACTCATCGCAACCTATCTGTTAATGAGGTTGGTGAGTTTCACATTGACGAAGAACTTCAACAAGATCGTTTATCTCGTTTGAAAAAGAATTGTTGTATTGATGAATTAATGTTTCTTTCAACGTGTAACAGAGTTGAGTTTGTTATTGTATTCCCTGGAGAGATGAGCTTTAAATTTCTCACTGGTTTTTTCAAGGAATTGTATCCAAAATTAAACGATACACAAATTAATAAGTATGCCGAAATTGCTGAAATTCATCATGGAATGGACGCAGTAAGTCATCAATTGTCTGTGGCGTCCTCATTGGATTCAATGATTGTTGGAGAAAGAGAAATTATTACACAAGTTCGAACAGCTTATAATGCTTCAAAAAAGATGAAGCTTTCAGGTGATTTTATTCGAGTCCTCATTCGTCACACAATCCAAACCGCTAAAAAAGTTTATACCGAAACAAGCATAGCAAAACGACCTGTTTCTGTAGTTTCCTTGGCTTATCATCGATTAAAAGACATAAACGCACCTCTTGACTCTCGGATATTAATTGTAGGGGCAGGAGTCACAAATACAAATATGAGTCGCTTTCTCAAAAAGCATGGTTTTACAAACTTTCATGTCTTTAACAGAACAATGAGTAAAGCTGAAATCTTGGCAGATGATATTGGCGGGGTAGGACATTCACTTTCAGAGCTAAACACTTTTTCCGAAGGTTTCGATATAATTATCACTTGTACAGGGGCTGAAAGTCATATAATTACTCCGGAAATTTATTTGCAACTCCTTCAAAATGACACCGAAAACAAAATCGTAATTGATCTCGCAATACCACAAGACCTTGCTCCAGAGATTAAAGAAAGAACGGCTGTTACACATATTTCAGTTGAAGTATTGCAAAAAATCTCCAATGAGAACTTAAAAACACGTTCTAAAGAAGTTGTTCATGTTGAAGAGATTTTAACCGACGCTGTTACAGAATTTAAGCATCTTATTCATCTTCGATCTGTCGAAATCGCTATGCGTGAAGTTCCTAATAAGGTGAAAGAAATCAAAGCAAATGCTATGAATAATGTGTTTAGTAACGAAATCGATGCAATGGACGAAAATTCAAGAGAATTATTGGCGAAAATTGTTGATCATATGGAGAAAAAATACATAAGTATGCCAATGATTATGGCCAAAGAAATTCTTCTCAAAGAAAATAATTAATCCGATGAAAAAGGTAATCATTGGTTCAAGAGGTAGTGATTTAGCCTTATGGCAAGCAACCTTTGTAAAGGCAGAGTTACAAAAATTAAATTGTGAAGTCGAAATCAAAATTATTCAAACTCAAGGAGATAAAATTCAACATTTGAGCTTTGATAAACTTGAAGGAAAAGGATTTTTCACCAAAGAAATTGAAGACGCATTGCTCAATGGTTCTATTGATTTAGCTGTTCATTCTCACAAAGATTTAGAAACTACTCCTCCTTCAGGATTGAAAATATCTTGTGTGTCAGAAAGGGCAAACCCTGCGGATGTTTTATTGATTAACAAGTCCGCGATTGATGAAAATGCGAAATGGTCATTGAAAGAAGGTGCTGTCGTTGGAACTTCTTCGGCTCGAAGAAAATCTTTGGCTTTAAAATTCCGTGCTGATGTTAGTATAAATGATTTAAGAGGAAATGTACCCACGCGGATCGATAAGCTTAGACAAGGTAATTACGACGCGATACTATTAGCGAAAGCTGGGGTTGACCGATTAAAATTAGACTTGTCTGAATTCAAAGAGGTAGTTTTAGACCCCGCTGAATTTGTTCCTGCCCCTGCTCAAGGTGCTCTTGGATTACAAATAAGAAATGAAGACGAAGAATTACATGAGCTTCTTCAAAAAATGAATTTCCCGGAAGTTCAAAAACGGATAAAATTAGAGCGGAAAATTCTTAATTTATTGGACGGTGGATGTCAGCTCCCGCTCGGAGTTTACTGCAATGAAAACAATGATTTATACGTTTCTTTCGCTGATGGCTTGGGAAATGAATGCATCTCATTACATTATGTTGTTAAGGACTTCGAAGGAATGGCAGAAAGGGTAATCGTTGACTTGAATCAATCAAAAGTTGGTTAAATCAATTTTTATATCTAAGTCTCCTGATGAAGTTAGTGTTCTCTCTGATTTTCTTTTAGAAAATGACCAATCACTTTTCGCTCAATCCTTTTTGTCGTTTGAAAAAGTAAAGTTCACTGTTTCTGAAGAATTTGCAATTGTCTTTTTTAACAGTCCAAGGTCAGCTCATTTTTTTTTGGAAGACAATCAACTTAAAGATAACATTCTCATTGCTTGTACAGGGTTTAAAACAGCTGAAATAATAGCTTCTTTTGGCTACCCGGTTCATTTTATCGGTAATGAGGCCAGTAAAACATCTCAAATTGCAAGAGAGTTTAAAGACTGGTGTAAAGGTAGAAAAGTATTGTTTCCAATTTCAAGCATTTCATTGAAAACGATTTCATCAACTTTCTCAGAGACAGAAAAAGAAGAGTTAGTTGTCTACAAAACGAATGTCGAACCAGAAGAAGTTCCGCATTGTGACACTTATATTTTCACGAGTCCTTCAAATGTTCGTGGTTTTCTATTAAATAATTCCATCCCTAATAACGCCAAAGTGATTTCTTGGGGGGAATCGACAACTAGGGAATTAGGTGAGAACGGTATTCCCGTCAATCACGTTCTGCTTAAGGCGTCCATCGAAGAGTTATTTGAAATTCTTTAACATGGCTGGAATTTATATTCATATTCCTTTTTGTAAGCAAAAATGTACCTACTGCGACTTTCACTTTAGCACAACATTTTCTGACTACCGATCAGAAATGATAGAGGCAATTCTCAAAGAAATAGATCTCAGGAAAGTCTATTTGCTGAATCAACAAATTCAAACTATTTATTTTGGTGGAGGAACGCCAAGTCTGTTAACAGAAAATGAAATAGTTAAAATTCTAACTAAAATTAGAAATGAATTTATTGTTCTGGCGGATGTTGAAGTTACTCTGGAGGCAAACCCTGATGATATCACCGAAGAGAAACTGGCAATTTGGAAACATGCAGGTGTCAATCGTTTAAGTATTGGACTTCAATCTTTTAAAGAATCAGATCTTAAATGGATGAATCGCGCTCATACTGTTGAAGAAGCAAATCAATGTATTTCAATGGCGCAAAATGCTGGTTTCAACAGCCTCACCGTTGATTTAATTTATGGGTTGCCAAACCTATCCCTCGAAGAGTGGCAAGACCACATACAGCGGTTAATTGATTTAAAGGTTCCACATATTTCTGCTTATTGTTTGACCGTTGAAAGCAATACCGTACTCGATCATTTAGTTAAAAAAGGGAAGATTATTCCAAGTTCAGATGAAGCGCAGGCTGAACAATTCCTACTATTAATCGACCTACTTGAAAAAAACGGATATGAGCAATACGAGATTTCCAATTTCTGTTTGAAAAATTCGGCGTCCCTGCATAACTCCAATTATTGGAAGGGAGAACATTATCTGGGAATAGGCCCTTCGGCACATTCTTTTGACGGTAAGTCTCGAAGCTGGAATGTGGCGAACAATCGTAAATTCATTAAGGGAATTCAACAAAATAGAGACTGTTTTGAAACTGAAACGCTTTCAAATAGAGACCTTTTTAATGAAACCATTCTAACAGGTTTACGTACAAAATATGGTGTAGGGATAACACCGCTAAAAAACCTCCTCTCTTTTACACCTGATTTTGAATCAATGATTAAAGACTTTAAACATAAAAATTGGCTCACAGAAGTAAATGAGCGATATTACCTCACTCAAGAAGGAAAGTTAATGGCCGATTACATCACTTCTGAATTATTTATAATATGAGGTTTTTATTATTCTCACTCCTTATCATTCTTGCCGGAATTGCTTATTTATCGCTAGCTCCTAGTGAAATTGTTAATGATGGGAATGATAAAGTTGGCCATCTTATTGCCTACGCATGTTTAATGGTGAATTTTGGATTACTCACTTATTTCAATCGAAAAAAGTACACGTTTGCGATTGTTTTCGCACTCTTCTATGGTGGAAGCATGGAGATTATTCAGTACTTCGTTCCAGGGCGATGCATGTCTATATATGACATGTTGGCAAACACTGCTGGCGTCATGTTTGGCGTTATTATAATATACTTCTTTTATAATCAAATGAAAGCAATACTAAAGAAGTTGGGTATCAAATTGCAATGATTCTTACTAAATCCGAGTAAAGGTTACTCTTCAATATTTACTATTTTTACATCTATGGAGAAATTACAAAATTTTATCAACGGAAGCTACTCTTCACCTGTCTCAGGAGAATACATGGACAACTATGAGCCAGCAACAGGAAAAGTGTATAGCCTAATCCCTAAATCTGGAGCAAAAGATGTGGAACTGGCTGTTGTAGCTGCTGAGAATGCTTATCCAGTCTGGTCAAAAATGAGCATTGATGCACGCAGTAGAATAATGGTAAAACTCTCCGAAGGAATTGAAGCTCAAATGGAGAAATTTGTAGCTGCAGAGTCGCGCGACAATGGCAAACCAGTTGCTTTAGCTGGACGTGTTGACATTCCACGTGCGGTAAGCAACTTTCACTTTTTTGCGACAGCAATATTACATTTTGCGTCTGAATCTCATAATATGGAAGGTGTTGGAGTGAATTATACTTTAAGAAAACCGATTGGAATTGTTGGTTGTATTTCTCCTTGGAATTTACCGTTGTACTTATTTTCATGGAAAATCGCCCCGGCTTTAGCTGCAGGCAATTGTGTTATCGCAAAACCGTCTGAAGTTACTCCGTACACAGCATATTTATTAGGGCAAGTGGCCAAAGAAGCAGGAATGCCAGATGGTGTTTTGAATATTCTCCATGGAGAAGGCCATGATGTCGGAGATGCTATTGTAAAGCATCCAAAAATAAAAGCAATTTCTTTCACTGGAGGAACAGCAACTGGAAAATATATTGCCAAGACGGCAGCTCCAATGTTTAAAAAATTGTCGCTTGAGTTAGGAGGTAAAAACCCAAATATTATTTTTGATGATTGCGATTTTGATGACATGATGCGAACAACACTTCTCTCTTCGTTCGCTAATCAAGGTCAAATATGTTTATGTGGCTCAAGAATCTTTGTACAACGTGGTATTTACGAAAAATTTAAAGAAGAGTTTGTTAGGAAAGTGGATGCATTGCTTGTTGCAGAGCCAAATAATCCGAAAGCAAAATTAGGTGCTGTAGTCTCAAAACCACATATGGAAAAAGTTTTGTCTTACGTCGAACTAGCAAAAGAAGAAGGCGGTAAAGTAGTATCAGGAGGAGAGAAAGTTCAGCTAGAAGCACCATTTGAAAATGGCTATTATCTTAGGCCAACAGTTATCGAAGGTTTGTCTTACGATTGTAGAACAAACCAAGAAGAAATTTTTGGACCTGTTGTTACGATTATGCCTTTTGATACGGAAGAGGAAGCATTGATGATGGCAAACTCAACTCAATATGGATTGAGCGCAACTTTATGGACTTCAGATTTGGAAAGAGCACATCGTATGGCAAATGAAATTCATGCCGGAATAGTCTGGATAAATGCATGGTTGGTACGTGACTTAAGAACTCCTTTTGGTGGAGCAAAAGCTTCTGGAGTAGGAAGAGAAGGAGGATGGGAAGCCTTAAGGTTCTTTACGGAACCTAAAAATGTATTTGTCAAATATTGATAATTCTTTAACCTTACCTTTGTATTATGAAATCTATTTTCCTTTTTCTCCTTTTGTTTTGTTTCAATAGTTTAACGATTGGTCAAGGTAATGTCGATGGGTTTTTTAAACCTAAGGGTGAATTAGACGTTGCTTTGTCTTCTTCTTTTGGGAATTCTACACGCTACTTTACAGGGAATAATTTAATTTCATATGATAGAAATCAATTAATTTTAAGCGCATATGCTAATTATGGTCTTAGTAATAGATTTAATTTAATTATTAGTCTTCCTGTAATTAATTTCACCTTTCAAGATGCTGCGGTTTTTGCAAAATTAAAGCTCGTCCAAAAAAACATGAGCAAAGGAGAAATTTCATTGTTTCCTTCAGTTGGCATTACATTCCCAACACACAAATACGAGACGGAAAGTGGACAATCAATAGGGCAGAGAGCAACGGTTCTGCAACCAAAGCTAATTGCACAATATAAATCGAACAAAGGATGGTTTTTACAAGGTCAAATGGGATATAATTATTCCTTTTTTCCCGTGCCCTCCTCAATTGCAGCTTCATGCAAAATTGGATACATTTATAAACAATGGTATTTTGACCTCTGGTATGATTATCAATACGGCATAGGTGGGCGTGATTATGCCTCTGGACTTGGAGGACCACTTAATTCATTTCGAGACCTAGGTGTCTCCTATAATAGAATTGGTGGAGTTGTGTATAAAAACATCGGGGAAAAATGGGGCCTATTTCTGAATGGAAGCCTCATCTATAATGGACGAAATATTAGTGAACTCTTTGTCCTAGGAGGCGGAGTTGTTTTGAAGTTTAAAGTAAAATCGAAACAAGTGTAAAGGAATGGTTTTACAAGAACGTTCGGTTTAATAATTGAGAGCAATTGAATGAATCTCTTTATATTGTTGAACATAAACTTAGACATTATGAGCTGGAGCTTAAAGAATGACAAACTCGTGAAAGAATTTAAGGTTGATAAATTTTCAACGATTATTAATAATTTAAACAAGCTCAGCTTGGTGGCTGACGAGCAGAATCACCATCCTGATTTCAACGTGTTTGGATACAATAAAATTCGTTTTGAATTAAGCACACATGACGCTAACAGTGTTACGGAGAAGGATTATTCTTTGGCTAAGTCGATTGATCTTATTTTTACAGATGAGGGAGATTGAAGGTAATATTTTAAGCCCCTTTAAATAGTATTATGAGAATGATTTTAGCCCTTTTTATCTTGTCCCTTTTTTCTTCATGTAAAAGTGATAAAATTGAATACCAGAACGTGACTTACTTGCATGTTTCACATACACGAACTAACGCTAATCCAAATCTTGATGCAACTATAGAGGGTATAGATTATAGTAAATATGATGTGCTAATGCTAGGTGGAGACCTTGCCAATTTGACTTCCCTAGATACGCAAACTATGGACCATGCCAATTCAATTTTTGACTTTAGCAGTCAAAGCACCCTTTGGGCACTAGGAAATCATGATTATACAGATTTGAATCTTGTTGAGTCGTATACTGGTCGATTACCATATTACGCTTATACAAAAAACGGAATAACTTTTCTTGTGATAGACACTCAAGATGATTTTAGTAATATTAGTGGCAACCAAAAAACATTTGTTGATCAAGTATTGGATACAATTTCTCAATCATCACACCTGGTCCTATTGCACCATAAACTAATTTGGATGTCTGGAAATCCGTATTTAGAATCACAGGTTCCTTTTATCTCAAACGCAGGGATTGGAACTTGTTTTTATTGCATCAATCCTAATAACTTCTATTCTACTATCTATCCTAAATTAGTAACACTATCAAACGCTGGCACAAAAGTAATTTGCGTTGGCGGCGATATCGGCTTTAATTCAAAAGAATTTGAATATTTGACACCTGAAGGAATTCACTTTTTAGCCTCTGGACTAGGTAATGGGAGCTCAGACAACAAGGGACTTGTTTTTCACCATAACGTTAGTATGTCTAATTTAACCTGGGAGTTTAAATTGACAAGTGAATTGTAAGGGAATAATTCACGCTCAAAAAACACCGCTACATTAAGACTAATAGCTCGCTTTTCTATTTATTTCAATAACTTTAATACTTTTAGCATGATGATTGTATTCTAATCTCAAAATTATAATTATGAAGATGACGTTATTATCCCTTGCCCTCTTCTTTACGGGGCTCACAGGCGCTCAAGTGTTTGAAGTTGAGCAAGCAGCTCATCCTTATTTTGACATCATAGAGTGGAAAGGAATGGGAGCGTTGTTGTTAAGTAAGGATCCATCAGGAAACTCTAAACAAATTAACTTAACATTGGTCAACGAAGAGAAAAAGAGCGTCTGGGATCAGAAATTCTCCCCAAAAGGAAAAGAGTATTATTTCATCACGAGTGAAAATGCGCGTTATGTTTATTTCTTAAACAACTTAGAGCTTGAAAACGGGAAAGTCTCTTTGAGCCAGTTAAATTCTGCAGGTAACATCAAATCAACTTCGATACCTATTGGCGCCGCGATTAAAAAATTAAAAAAATACGACTACAACAAGCTGGAGTTGATTAATGTCGTTGTAACGGATAAAGCGCTTGTGCATCATTTTAGATATGATGACAAATCAACAAAAAGTATCGTTGACCTTGCTGTTTTTACTACTCATCATAACTTTCTTAGCTACGCCGTTGAATTAGGATCAGTTACCAAAGAAGCAATTAACGGAACAAACTACGGCCATTGGCAATATGTTGGGTTCACAGGAGATCAAATCTTTTTTGCGGCACGAGACTTTCTGCGAAAAAAACAAGGCTGGAGCGTTAAAGAATATAATTCTAAAGGAAAAACTAAAATTGGAGTACACATCGACGCGCCTCAAGGATTAATTGCAATAGAAAATATAGGCTTTGGAACAACAGGAAGTTATTACATGGAAGAAAAAGCTACAGTTGAATTAGGGCTCCTCACTTACATTAATTCACAATTTTATTTGGTTGTAGGCCAGCATGGCGAAGGTGCTAGCGCAGAAATTACACTTTTTCAATTAATTGCAAATGACTGGAATGTTCTAAACAGCATGAAATTGAACTATTTTATTGAAAAAAAGAACCTGAAGCTTGGCATATACCCAATGAATGAAGGAGTTGGTTATCATCTTGATCATAATGGTTATAACAAAGTGAGTATCATCTATTATGATGAAAAAGAAGGTGCTCCGCATAATGATTTTACGAAAAGAACCGTTTATAATCCAAGCAGCGTCTTTGAACAGAAAAATAAACAAGAATTTAACGTAATTTTACCAAACGGAATTCTAAATTTTGACACGAGTCAATTAGGAGAAAAGGGAAGTGTTAAATTTGAAATAATTGAGAAATGATTGTAGGGATTTGTGGTGGAAGTGGTTCAGGAAAAACAACTTTATTGATGCGGTTAAAAAACCACTTTCAAGATCTAAATCCTTGTGTCTTTACGATGGATAATTACTACAATCCAATTGATCAACAACATATTGATGCGAATGGAGAATATAACTTTGATCTACCTACCGCTCTAAATGAACAGCAATTAACCAACGATTTAGCTTCTCTCAAGAAGGGTGAGGAAATTCTTGTAAAAGAGTATCACTTTAATTCCCCGCCAGATAAACATGTATTGTTAACAATAGCTCCTTCAAAGCTAATCATTATTGAAGGTCTCTTTTTATTCCATTACAAGGGGGTTAAGAAAGAGTTAGATTACAGCATTTTTGTAGATGTTGAACCAAAAACACAATTAGATAGGCGTTTATACAGAGATCAAGAAACTAGAGGTTATTCAAGAGAAAGTATATTGTATCAATGGGAGAATCATGTGAGTCCTTGTTATGAAAATTATCTTTTACCATATCAAAAGGAAGCCAACTTTGTTTTTAGAAATGACTCTCGAGCCGATTATGATTTTGAGCAGTTGGTCAATGATATTGAACAAAAAATAAATAGTAGAGTCCTTCAATAAGCGGGTTATTCTTTGGTCAAGCAATTAAAAAAATATCGCCTCATAATTCTAGCAGCTCTTTCAGCCCTTGTCTTTTTTGCAAGTTATTTAAAAATCCATTCTACAAATTATGCCTCTTCTGTAGCTCTTCAGACAATAGAATTTAAAGAGCTAGAACAACAGCTATCTGATGAAATTGCCTACCGTGCGGAAGAATTAAAATTTGGAGCGCTCATGAATCAATGGAAGGATGATGATGCGGAAGGCTCCATTAATCTCCACATTTATAGAAATGACTCATTGGTTTATTGGAATACCAATCAATTGCCAATTATCAGATTCAAGGATATTCACTTTCCCTCAGAAGGAATTTTACACCTGCAAAATGGCTGGTATTATGGGAAAACAAAAGAAATCGGGCCGTATATAATTTGTGCAACATTTCTAATCAAACAAGATTACTCCCTTAATAATAAAGATCTAATTAACGACTGGAATAATTCCTTGTCTCTGCCATTTAGCGCAATGATCTCTTTGGATGAAGATCTAGGCTATCCGGTTTTCTCTCTTCAAGATGAGTTTGTATATTCTGTCCTTCCAAATTCAATTCAAGAAGTTAAGCGTGGGGAATCAATTCTTCTCTTGCTGCTCATTTTAACCACGATAGGTATATGGCTTTATTGGTTAAGCTCAATAAAAAAGAAGTTGTCCCCTAGATTTCGATGGATTCTCCCTTTTGGTGTTCTCGGTTTGCGAATTCTTTCCTTACAATTCAACTTTTTCAGTTTCTTAGATGGAAGTATCGCCTTTGATCCAAGTCTTTATGGCACGAACAAATGGTTTCCAAACTTCTTCGAATACCTCACTAATGTTTTAATTATTATTTATTTACTCAAAGAAATGAGTGACTGGTTGAAAAAAATGGCCCTTTCAAAAGCCAATAAATTGATTTCCCTTGTTCTTTTTGTCGTTTCGTTTTCCCTCTGGGGATTCTATATTTATATTACAAGCAACTTAATTCAAAACTCATCTCTAGCTCTTGAAGTAAACAAATTATTTTCCCTTGATATCTTTTCGATGCTCTCATTTGCAAGTTTGGGAGTTCTATTTTACGCCTATTTTCAATTCGTTCGAGCTATTGTAGAATCCTGTAAAAAACAATTGATAACTGGTGCACAATTAGCTGTCTTGGGATTTGTTCTGAGTTGTGCCTATTTTTTGTTTGAAATTAGCTATGGCTATCAACTACTATTCGCGGCTTTATTCCCTTTATTCTTGTACGAGCTAATTCTGTATTTAATCTACCGGCGTCTTGAAAAAAATCAGCTAAGTATAGGAATTATATTGTTGCTTACTTTTTCTATCACAACAGCTTCAATTATTGGCGAATTTAATGAAAGAAAAGAGAAGGACGAACGCGCTCTTTACGCGAATCAATTGGTCACAGAAAAGAATATAGTAACAGAAGTCGAATATTCCCGGGCACTTAAAAAATTAAAAAAGGATCCCTTTTTAAAACGCTTTATTAATTCTCCTGTTTTTATTTCGGTTTCTGACTTTCAAGATGGGATTGAAAGAAGAGTTTTTAATGGGTATTGGGAACGATATGAACTAAGTTTTCACCTGTTTGATGAATCTCATCTGTCGTTAATTGATAAACTTCAAGAAAGTACGCTTCAGTTCGATGAATTAAATGCAATCGTCCTCAAATCTGGTCTACAATCTGAAATTGAAGCAAATATCTTTTTCATAGATGATTATACAGGCCAATATAATTACATTATTCGTCAAGAATTAACGGGTAAAAACGGAACAAAGGCAACGCTATTTTGTACATTAAAATCAAAGAAAATTCCCGAAGAAATTGGTTTTCCTCGCTTGTTGATTTCGTCAAAATCTAACGTTCTTCGATCATTAGAAAGTTATTCTATTGCGCGTTATCATGAAGGGCGAATCGTTACACGTTATGGAAACTTTAATTACCCCTCATCGCCTTACGTAATGTTTGGTAGTGATGTTAAAAAGCCAGGGTTTTATGATTACAACAAGTTTAATCACTACAGGCTTATCAGTGCGAATAAGGATATTGTTGTAATTTCGATTAAAAAGTCAACATTCGTTGATTTTATCACTTCATTTTCATACCTCTTTAGTCTTTACGGGCTTTTATTGATGCCGTTCTTGTTTAGAATGAGTTCAAACGGCGGAGCTAACAAAACCTTTAGTCTCGCTATGAAAATTCAAGGCGTATTAATTTCTTTGGTTTTTCTTTCTCTCTTCGCCTTTGGTTGGGGAAGTGGTCTCTTTGTAACTTCTCAATACAATCAACTCACTAATGATGTAATAAGTGAAAAATTAAACTCTGTCGAAACTGAGGTTAAGGCTAAACTTGGTGGATTCGAGAATTTGAATATCGTGGAGAATGGAAATTTCATGCAGTATATTCTCCAAAAATTTGCCAAGGTGTTTTTTACCGATATTAATCTCTACGATACTGAGGGCTATTTATTAGCAACTTCCCGTCCTAAAGTCTTTAATGTTGGTCTTCTGAGTGAGCAAATGAACCCAAAAGCATTAAAACACCTAAAATATTTATTGCAAAGTGAGTTTGTGCAGCGAGAAAATATTGGTGACTTAAAATATTCATCGGCATACAAACCATTCCATAATAAAGTCGGTAAACTTCTCGGATATATTAACCTTCAGCATTTTGGACAACAGCGAGAATTTGAAAATCAAATACAGAAATTTTTAGTTGCGATAATCAATGTCTTCATTTTACTGCTCGTTATTTCTATTATCCTTGCCATTTTTGTGTCAAACTGGTTGACTGCTCCATTACGACTCCTTCAAAAGAGTTTCGCAAATGTTAAATTTGGCAAACATAACCAACAAATTGAATACAATAAAGAAGATGAAATAGGTGCACTGGTAAAAGACTACAATCGTAAATTGGAGGAGCTAGAATTTACCGCACAGCAATTGGCGAAGAGTGAACGTGAAATGGCTTGGCGTGAAATGGCCAAACAAGTGGCTCATGAAATAAAAAATCCACTCACGCCAATGAAATTGAGTATTCAGCACTTACTTCGTATTTATGATCCGAATGATCCGAAGAGTGAAACGAAGCTAAAGACTGTGGCGAATTCAATTATTGAACAAATCGATGCTTTAACAAAGATTGCCAATGAATTTTCGAATTTCGCCAAAATGCCTAAACCTTCTGAAGAAAAACTAGATCTTTTGAATTTAATAGAAGGAGTGAAAGCAGTATTTGCTAATCACGATGCCATCGATATTGAGGTGCACTCCAACACTACAGATTTGTATATTTTAGCAGATAAAGATCAATTAATTCGGGTATTTAATAACCTTATTAAAAATGCAACTCAAGCAATTAAATCTAACGCTCAGGGTGAAATTATAATCGACATCAAAAAGTCGATATCTGAAGTAGAAATTTCAATTTCAGACAATGGAATTGGCATCGAAAAATCGAAACAGAACAAACTTTTCGTTCCTTATTTCACAACGAAAAGCAATGGCACTGGACTCGGGCTCGCTATGGTTAAGCAAATCATTGAGATTCACAATGGAACAATTACGTTTGAGTCAAAAGAAGGTGTAGGAACAACGTTTTCAATTACGCTGCCCTTACACTCCTAATAAAACCCTATTGAATAAACGTGTAGTAAGATATTAATAAGATGCCGATTGCGATATAAGCTGATGTGAAAATCGCATTCATTGGAGCAATTGCTAACAACATAGAAACTGTTGTCATTGTAAATATTACAACTAAAGTTAATGCGAAAACATTCTCAACTGCTCCCGGGCCAATGGTTATAACCCTAAACAACCTACAACTAACAAAATCACACTAATTACTCCGTATCTGTTAAATTCCTTCTCTTTAAGTACTCCTATTTCTGTATTTGCCATAACGTGTCTTTTATTTCTGCTAAATTCAGACAATTACTTAGTTTTCAAAATGATTTATATCAGGTTAGAAAATGACTTTTGTCATGTATTGATGGCTTAAAAACGGAGAATGGTGTAAAAGTCCATTGGATTCATTAAATTTGAGTAAAAATATATAAGGTGGATATACCCAATTGGGATTATCGACTTGTTGGCAAACATTACTAAAAATAAAAATATTATGAAAAATATTTATCTATTACTTACAATTTGTCTTCTTAGTACAATTACTAACGCTCAATGGAGCCAAAAAGGAGCAGATATCGATGGTGAAGCAGCTGAAGATCAGAGTGGGTTTAGGACAGGAATGTCGATGAGCGCAGATGGGAATACCATTGCTATAGGGGCGCATAAAAATGATGGTTTAGCTTTAGATGCAGGGCATGTACGAGTTTATGAATGGAACAGTTCTGCATGGATTCAGAAAGGAGCAGACATCGATGGAGAAGCAGCTGATGATCGGAGTGGCTACTCAGTATCATTAAGTACAGATGGGAATACCCTTGCTATAGGAGCAGTAAACAATGATGGGACAGCTTTAGATGCAGGGCATGTGCGGATTTATGAATGGAGCGGTTCTGCATGGATTCAAAAAGGAGCAGACATCGATGGAGAAGCAGCTGGAGATCGGAGTGGCTACTCAGTATCATTAAGTACAGATGGGAATACCCTTGCTATAGGGGCGCCATATAATGATGGAACAGGAGTAAGCGCAGGACATGTAAGGGTTTATGAATGGAACGGTTCTATATGGAATCAAAAAGGAGCAGACATCGATGGGGCATTTCCTGTTGATTTAAGTGGCGCTTCAATATCTTTGAGCTCAGATGGTAATACCTTGGCGATAGGAGCAGTAAACAATGATGGGACAGGGTCAAATGCAGGTCATGTACGGATTTATGAATGGAGCGGCTCTGCATGGGTTCAAAAAGGAGCAGACATCGATGGAGAAGCAGCTGGCGATTTAAGTGGCTCCTCAGTATCTTTGAGCTCAGATGGTAATACCTTGGCGATAGGAGCGGCAAACAATGATGGAACAGGGTCACAGGCAGGCCATGTACGAATTTATGAGTGGAGCAGTTCTGCATGGGTTTTAAAAGGAGCAGATATAGACGGGGAAGCAGCTGGAGATTTAAGTGGCTCCTCAGTATCTTTGAGCACAGATGGTAACACCCTTGCGATAGGAGCATTGAACAATGATGGGGCAGCACTAGATGCAGGCCATGCGAGGGTTTATGAATGGAACAGTTCTGCATGGATTCAAAAAGGAGCAGATATAGATGGTGAAGCAGCTGATGATTTAAGTGGCTACTCAGTATCATTAAACTCAGATGGAAATACCCTTGCGATAGGGGCGCCATTTAATGATGGAAATGGAAGTGATGCGGGTCATGTAATAGTATATAATGTAAATACAATTGGAATTAATGAATTAGAAGCTGGTTCATTTTTAATTTACCCTAATCCAACTGTTGGAAATTTCTCTATTGACTTAAGATTGAATTGCGAATCAGTAAACGTACATATCACAGATATAACAGGAAAACTGATCCAATCAAACTCATACAATAACAGCAAGTTTCTGGAGATGACACTTGAAAACCCTGCTGGGGTTTATTTGCTGGTCATTGAATCGAAAGAAAAGAAGGAAGTAATTCGGTTGGTTAAAGAATAAAACGATTTACCAACAAAACCTAAACTGCATTAAAACGCAGTTTAGCCAACCGTTA
>CAJQQA010000125.1 GCA_905480355.1 uncultured Flavobacteriales bacterium
GCGCGTTCATTATTCCATTGATGTTATTGCAGCAATTCCATTTGCTTTTGCAATAGTATGGTTAGTTGAGCGCGGTCTTCTCCGTTTAAATATTAAAGAATAATCAGTAAATAGAGGTTATTAAATTAATTTGAAAAGTCACGATTTTTTAGAGCAACAAGTAAGGGATTCTTGGAATGCTTTTATTTCTGAAATTAATTTTGACTTTAAATAAGACGTACTTTTTGTGTAATTTTTCGCTTATTGTAAATATATCAGAAATAGAGAGATTCTCGTTGATGATCAATTAAGAATAAAAAAAATGAAAATAGGAATTGTTCTCTATCCAACTTACGGTGGGAGTGGAATTGTGGGAACTGAATTAGGAAAGGCTTTAGCCTTGAAAGGGCATGAAATTCACTTTATTACATATTCACATCCGGTACGCTTAGGCTCTTTTACTAAAAATATATTTTATCACGAGGTTGTTGTCTCCAACTATCCATTATTTGAATATGAGCCATACGAAACTGTATTGGCGAGTAAAATGGTAGATGTTGTTAAACATGAAGAGTTAGATCTTCTTCATGTTCATTATGCAATTCCTCATGCCTCAGCAGCCTTTATGGCGAGGCAAATATTAAGTTCGCAGGGTATTAAAGTGCCTTTTGTGACAACTTTACATGGTACAGATATCACTTTGGTAGGGCGAGATTCATCATTTGAACCTGTTATTAGCTTTTGTTTAAATGAATCCGATGCTGTCACTGCTGTTTCTGAATCCTTGAAAAAAGACACATATAGCTATTTTAAAACTGACAAAGAAATCCATGTTATCCCTAATTTTATTCCTGTACCTGAGGAGCGAGCTGTAATGAATTACAGTTTAAGACGCATGTACGCTCAAGATAACGAGTCAATACTATGTCATATTTCTAATTTTAGAAAAGTGAAACGAGTAGCTGACGTTATGCATGTCTTTTCAAAAGTTAACCAAGAGGTCAAATCAAAATTATTATTAGTGGGAGATGGTCCAGAAAGGTACGTCATCGAAGAGTTGTGTCGAGAATTAGAACTCTGTGATCGTGTGACCTTTTTAGGGAAAATTCAAGACACAAGAAGCGTTCTCGAATTATCAGACATTTTTGTGTTACCTTCTGAAACAGAGAGCTTTGGTTTGGCAGCATTAGAAGCAATGGCTGTTGGAGTCCCCGTTATTTCATCCAATTCTGGTGGTATTCCAGAGGTTAATATACATGGTTATTCAGGTTTTCTTTCTGATGTAGGTGAAACTGCTGATATGGCAAAAAATGCTCTAAAATTGTTACTGTCTGAAGAAACTCTGGCTGAATTCAAAAAAAATGCAATCAAGAGGGCTAGAGAATTTGATATTCGAAAAATAGTTGGACAGTATGAGCTTCTGTATTCTCAAGTGCTCAAAGGAAATTAAATTAAGAGTCAAATAAGTCTCTTAATTCGATTAGTTCGTTTACTTTTTTTGAGCTACCCGTTTGTTGAAATGAGGTAATTAAATTGGTTAGCATCCTTACAATTATTGAAGAATTAGAACACGGTTCGTAGTAACTCCTCAGTAGCGGTTTGTTTAGCCCTTTTAAAAAGTCATCAATTTCATTGGAATTAAATATTCCACCTCTAGAAAATGCATTGATGTAAAATAAATTATTGTCTTTACTATCAGGGTCAATTTGAGAATTCGTATTGTTTTCATCCAGATAGCTGAGAATAAAATGATTAGGCAAATTTATTCCGAAAATGGGCATGTCTAAAGATTGTGCAATAATTGAATACAATACACTTAAACTTAAAGGATTCCCTTTATGCATATCCAATACTTTGTAAAGGTATGAGTTTTCAGGGGAGTGATAGTCTTTTGAATTACCAGTAAATCTATGCTTACCGTAAAATACTTTATTGAAAACCCTAACTTTTTCGTAAGCCGTTTGTTGGTCATTAATCTCTAGCCAAATATCTTTTCTAATTGCTTGTATTTTTGTGTGAATATCCTGTTCTTCAATATTTGGGTATTGATATTTTGAAATGATTATAGCTCCTGCTAAAAGGTCCTTATTCGGGGAAGTGATCCATGTCTGCAATTCATTTTTCACTTCTAAAAATTGAATCTCATGTATCAAGTCTTCGATTCTTGATTGGAATAACAGGCCGTAATCTTCAGTTTCCCAAGAGTTTTCAAGAAATGGAATAGCAGTTGTACCATGACCTATAAGCTGATCTCTTACATGTTCAAAAACTGTATCGTCAGGATCGTCGATTAATTGTACAAGTGCCAATATTGATTTGTCATTATCCATCATTTTAAAATTACGACCTAAAGTCTTTCTTAATGATGCATTTCAAAAAACTTTTTAAGAAAGGAATGTTAATTGGTGGCAAAACTTAATGAATTATTATTGCTTTCATTGAGAGATATGTAACCTTTTTGATTTAATTGCGTTTATATTTTCACGGATCAATTATTAACACTTACAGGTTAAGGAAAGAGGGGCTTTTTAGAAAGTCCCTTTTTTTATTCTAAAATTTCCCTCAATTTTTCTAAAGCAGATTTATTTAAGTTGCTGTTAAACGCTTCCTTAATTTTATTTTTTTCTTGCTTGGTTAAATGCCATGATAAAGAAATCCGGTCACTATTTTTTTCTCTTAAGTTAAAAGAGACTATATCAACAGGGAACTTGTAGGATTGAAGGCTAATTTTGAATAGCTCTTCCTGATTGAAATCTTGTACTTTAGGAAAGTTCTTGTACATGTTTCCGAAGGGAAGTGATAATTTATCAAGCATGGATATTGACGCGTATTTCTGTCCTTCAAGAATGTTTTTCGTGTCTCTAATTTGTAGAATTACAACACCCGATGTATTCTCTTCAATCCACTCACGTAGTACAAAAATAAACTCACTTGTAATTTTACCACCATAATTGTCACGAATACCTGCGTCCATAATTTGCACTTGAGGTTCAGTTGGTAGTGTGACCATAGGCATTACAAAAGGGAAAGTAGCATTCATTCGCAAAACAGATGAGAAACGTAATTCAGAAATATTTTGATTGCTTAATAATGAGTTGATATCTAAGTTCTCTATTGCTGATGGCAGATTTTTATTATTGTGGTATGGAGATGTAAGAAAATTAAGGTTTTGAGAACTGATTAATAGCCTTCTACCATCGTTGATAATAGTAGGAGCGAATATCATTGTTGGTATTTCTCCAGTCCTCTCATACGTGCTATAATATGCCAGGTTGTGTTTTAGGTAGTCGTTTGTATTACGGTGAAGTTGCTCTTCAAAAGCAAAACCTCGATCTTTTGTGTATTGCTTATTGTAATAGTTAAATTTTTGATACCTTATAAATAGGTCATGCGTAGACCCCATGAAAGCAAGACTATTAAGCATGTCTTTGCTGATATTTTTAGAGAATAAATCAGAATGGATTGAATTGATATCGCCCAAATGATGTCGAAGGAGTAGCTCTCTAAAATAGGATGAACCAATCATGCCTCCTGAGGCGCCAGTAATTAATTGAATGCTATTTGTGAAATTTTCATTAAGTGTAGCATCACATCCCTGTAATACTGCCATATTCCACAAGGCACTTCTGCTTCCTCCTCCAGATGAGTTGACAATGATTAAAACCGGTTTTTCTTTGCCTGTTCTCTTTTTCCAATTGTTCAAGGTTGCGATATAGCTTTCGAATGACTCTTCATTGACAAGCGTATTTTTCGGAAATGATTTAATTCGTTCAATCGAATATTCGTCGGTTTTTTTGTAGTCTAATCCATAGGCGTAATTGCTATATTTGAAATAGTCGGAATGTGTACTAATAAAGTTCATTGAGAAGATAATGGAAATAATTAGTGGATATGTCCATGCCTTGAACCAAGAATGCAATGCACTGAAAATCATTTGAAAAATTGTTAGTAATAGGACAATACTTACAGAAGCAGGCATATTGAATACGTCATGGGAGT
>CAJQQA010000126.1 GCA_905480355.1 uncultured Flavobacteriales bacterium
ACATTTGTGTTTATGGCATTCAATAGCTTATAAATAACAGGATTTTAGATTCTGTATCGGAATTAAGCCAACCAAATTAAACTGAAATACAAACTACTAAAAAAAAAAAGAGTTAAATTTGTTTAATATCAAAGGCACTAAGCATCAATAATATGAACAGATTAAAAGTAATCTCCACCACAATGGTTTCTGTTGATGCGATAGAAATTGGATTACACATTCCTAAAAAGCTAAGAAAAAAATTTAAGTTTCAACCTGGACAGTATGTCACAATTTTATTAAACATAGATGGGAAAAGCTACTCTAGGAGTTATTCTATTTCTAAGTTATTAATAGATAATGTTCTCTCTATTTGTGTTAAAAGAGTTCCTGGGGGAGTTGTTTCTACATTCTTAACTACTAAAACTGTAATTGGTGACTACATCCTAGTAGACAATCCGACAGGTGACTTTTATCTAAGAAAGCCTTTTTGGAAGAGAAGTGGAGACATCATTTTTCTTACTGGCGGGAGCGGAATAACGCCAATGATTCCAATGATTCAGAGACTCATTGACTCAAATCATAAAGGAAATATCATACTGATAAATGCGAACAAAAGTAATGACTCAATTATATACCCAGAGCTAATTTCAACGTTTTCAGAAAAAGTAAAAGTAATTACGGTTTTAGAACAGAATAATACCCAAGAAGAAGATGTTCAGTTGGGCATGCTAACACAAGAGGTTATTAAATCAATACTTTCAGAATTAGAAATAAACTTGAAAAGGGCTACTTATTATTTTAGTGGACCACCTAAAGTTATTGAAAATGCAGATGGTGCAATTAAAGATCTTGGCGTAAGTGATAAGAGAATGTTTTCAGAGAAGTTCTTTTTAGAGAGTAAAAAATACGCCGATGGAAAGAAGCACCGAATTAGAGTTAGAGCTGAAAAGGCTTTTAACTCTGTGCAAGTAAATGAATTCACCAGCATATTGGATGCTTCTCTAGAAAGCGGCAAGCACTTGCAGTATAGCTGTAAGGCTGGACAGTGTAAAAAATGCTCCTGCAAATTAATAAGAGGATCAGTAAATCATGCCGGAGAAATAGTGAATAAGAAAAAAACTATTCTTGCCTGTCAGTCATTTCCATTAGCTGATGATGTAATCGTTGACTTTCATAAATCTTTTTTGGTTAAGATTTTCACAAACAGAAACTATTTGATGATGATTCTGTTTTTAACAGTAATTTCCTTGTTAATTGGAGTACGGCAATTGAAGGGCCCTCAAATCATTGCTTATGGGCCTCCTAATACAGGGCATGAAAACATTTCATGTATAGCCTGCCATCGAGATGAAAAAGGTTCAGTGAGAGAACAAATTCAGAGCAATTGGAAGCAGAATTCACATCATAATTCTGCTTTATATTTTGGCAAACTTCCTGTTACGAGTGATCAATGTTTGGATTGCCATCAACGCGAAAATGATAGGCATTCTATTCACAGATTTAATGAACCAAAATATGAAAGCGCTCGTGCCAAAATTCATCCAGAAAACTGTATTTCATGTCATTCGGAGCACCAAGGAAAAAGAGTGACAATAACAAATACAGGTTTTTGTATTAATTGTCATCAAAACTTGAGCGTTAAGAATGATCCAGTGATTCCTTCACATGAACGATTAATCAAAATGAACCAATGGGAGACGTGTCTGCAATGTCATGATTATCATGGAAATCATGTTAGAACTACTCCTCACGAACTTAAAGACACGATAAGCCGTAATAGTATTCTAGAATATTTTGACGGCGGCAAAGACCCATTTTCAAACAAAAAGAAATACAAAGCAATTAAAAAGTAATAAGATGAATAAAAGGTTATTAGGAACAGTAATTGTGTTTATATCTCAATGCTTTTCAAGTTCAGCTCAATTGACACTTGATGGAGAAATTAGACCACGAGCAGAATATCGTCATGGTTATAAGAGCGTTGCTGATTCAAATCAGGCTTCAGCTTTTAGTGTTGATCAACGAACACGATTAAATGCTCATTACATTGTGAATGACTATGAATTCTATGTATCTATTCAAGACGTTCGTACGTGGGGAGCCAATTCTCAACTCAATGCTACCGATGGCTTCTTGCATATTCACCAGGCTTGGGCGAAAGTAAATTTCAATAAAAAAGCAGGGCTAAAGCTAGGGCGCCAAGAAATTTCATACGATGATCAACGAATGATGGGAGCTGTTGGATGGTTGCAACAAGCCCGAAGTCATGATGCTGCTATAATGCAATTTAAAGGTGATAAAACACAATTGGATGTCGGTATTGCATATAACCAAAATGGTCCAGCAATGATTGGCAATGATTATAATGTCTTGAATAGTTACCGTGATTTACACTACGCATGGCTAAACCGCAAAATTAGTGACAAGATTCAATCAAGCCTATTAGCGATGAATGTGGGACAACAAGTTTATTTCACGGATGCTTCAGGTGATGTGTCCTCCTCAATGAAATACATATTAACACTTGGAACACACACTAAATTTAATTTAGGCAGGCTCAAATTGAACTTCAACGGCTTTTACCAAATGGGGAGCGCATTTTCAACCCCACATGTTGGGAAGTCTGCGTATTTAATTGGTCTCGATGCGGATTATACAGCCTGGAAGAAGATCAACTTCGGCTTCGGGTATGAAACTCAATCAGGGACAACGCAAACGGATACGACAGAAGCATATGCTCAAACTTCAAGGGTTTTCAATCCATTTTTTGGTACAAATCACAAATTCAACGGTCTTATGGACTATTTCTATGTAGGGGACAGTCATGGAAATGTTGGGTTACAAGACTTGTATTTAAGAATGAAGTATAAGAAAGATAAATGGAATGTTGGTTTGGATGCCCACATCTTTTTAACCGGAATTGGAGTTGAAGTTCCCGACGGGATTCGATACAATAGTGCATTGAGTGAAGCGACGACACAAGCTGAAATCGATGAAGTTAAGACATCTCAGTATACAGACTACTTGCTTGGGTCTGTTTTGGGAACTGAACTTGACTTCTCATTTACATACAAGCTAAAAAAGTCAGTTACTCTGAAAGTTGGATACGCTCAGTTATTTGCCTCTGAAACGTTGGCAAGTTTAAAAGGGACTATATACACTTCAGGAGCAGATTCAGGACTAGGAAGAACAGACCAAATTAATAACTGGGGGTATATTATGTTTGTTTTTAAACCAACATTATTTAAATCAAAAGAAGAATGAGCAGAAAAAGTATTTTTATATTAGGGTTGATACTGGTATTTGTAACGTTTAATGTGTACTTGTTTTATAGTGCCCCTGAAGATGTTAATAACACTCGTGCAGAAGAAGTAGAGTATACGTATAGTAGTCAAGAGTTATTTACAATTTTAGCCGGAGTTAATGACAAGACGAGAACCCTCTATACAAAGAGCATTGTAGGGTCTGGGAAAAAGGCGGGCCTCAAATTTGATGAAAACTGGGAGTTGGACAATGTTGATGCAGGCCCTCTTCCTGCGTTGTTTTTGAGAGAAACATCCTTGCTTATTGAGAAAAGTCCTGTTGAACTTGGCTTGTATTTAGGCTCGGACTTTCCGATTTCCAAAGCGAATAAATTCGAAGGACTACAAAGTAAAAAGTTTCAACAGTTAAAGAAGGATGAGTCTCCTCAATTTTTCTTTGATAAGGCGAGTAAAAGAAATGTTGCGATGTTCCCTGATTTTGCATCTGCAAATGCTTGCGTTCAATGTCATAATAACCATAAGCAGAGCCCCAAAATTGACTGGGAATTAATGGACGTAATGGGAGCAACAACGTGGTCTATTTCTGCTGACTCATTGACGACCGACCAGTTGATGGAGTACATCAGCGTATATAAAAACTCTGCTCTTGATGTGTATAGTAGCTATCTGGATAAAGTAAAAGGATTTAAGGAAAGTGAAATTCCAAGTATTGGAGATCGCTGGCCGAGCGAAGGGTATTTTTTACCCAATGTCATGACTTTTACCGATAGCGTTGACAACCTAATTTCCAAACATTTATTAAATGACATTTTTAAGACTAGACTTCCTTAATAAGTTAGGGTTTACTCTAATTACTTGCTATCTGCTACAATGGTTGGTTCCGTTTGAGGTTGATCGGTTGCTCGAGCTTCAAACCAATGATGATTATAAATTTTGGTCTGGTTTAGCTTTAGCAACATTGTTCGCCTCTCAATGGACTTTAACTTATGCTAGAGTTGTACTTCAAAGGGAAGGGCGGGCATTTATTAAAGTCGTTAAAGCCCATAAAATTGTAGGAAGCCTAAGTCCTATTTTATACTATACTCATAGTTGTGATCCTGGCTACGGTTTCCTTTTTGTTCTCACCTTCATTTTCATTATAAACCATATTATTGCGAATATTAACCTGGATGGATTGACACTAACCATGTATAATGTTTGGCTTTCGATTCATATTTTTTTCTCCTTCGTAATTTTAATATTGGCCATTTCTCATATTGTAATTGTCTTTCAGTTTAAGTAATGGTTTTCAATTTCTTCTTCTAATTTAGAAGAATTGTCATAGACAAACTTAGTCTGCTATAATCTAACGTTCTAAAAAAAGAACCAAAGTAAACCAAAGATTTTTTACTATCTAATTTACAATTCGCATTCGAAATGTTTTTGATATGCCTCCTTGAACTCTTCTAATACTTCAAAGCCGCATTTGTCTGATATTTCAGCTAAATTCCCATACCCCGTTTCTATCATAATTTTAGCTTGCTCTAACTTAAACCTCAAAACGAACTCGTTAAAGGGCAAACCAGAAATTTCTTCAAGCTGATCAATAAAAGCTTTTGGGCTCATGTCCATTGCTTCGGAGAAAACGTTGCTAATGTCCGTATTCTTGGATTTAAAAAATCTATTCTGCTCAAAAATTAGCTTAACTTTTTTAATAAAAATAGTATCCTCATCGAAATGATTGGTATAAGCGGAAGCTTTTAAAATAGCCGTTATTTTCACAACTAAATCTCTTGTTCTAAAAGGCTTGTCCAAAAAATCGTTGCCTCCATTTTCAAGGATTTGAAGCTTAGCTTTTAATAAGGTGTGCGCTGAAAGCATTAAAATAGGAACAGTTAGATTTTTCATTTGTTTTCTGACATGCAAAACAAATTCAAAACCGTTCATTTTTGGCATCATTATATCAGAGATGATCAGGTCACAAACGTTGTTTTCCAAATAACGAACTCCCTCCAAACCATCAATACACATAGCAACATCATAATCAAGTATCTCGAGCATGTCTGCTAAGGATTCCCGACTTCCAAGATCATCTTCAATTACTAAGATTTTGATTTTTGCGTCCATCTTTTACAATATTCTAACCAGATAGGGTACTCTTTAAACAGTATCTGCACTATACCCATAAACCGTCGGGTTTTTCCCACCCATTGGCCTTAGATAAGTTGATAATTGACCTCTATGATGTATAATGTCATTGTGAAAAAACCAAACCATGTGCATTCTAGGAAGGGTAACAAATGATTTTCCTTTGATAAGTAACTCAACAGTTTCTTCTTCCCATTGCTTATCATCGAGACTTTCTAAAGATTTTTGAGCTTGCTCCCACAGCCCTTTCATTTTTAATGCAAGCTCTGACGGGTTTTCGAATGGAAACTCTAATTTTTCATCAAATTGTCCATTATTTATCATGAGATTAAAATCATATACATGAGCAACAATATGCTCCGCAAGTTCGTAAGCACTTCGATTTATAGGGTGCGGTTTATAATGCATTTTGTCAACAGGAATGGCATTAATGATGTCATATGTTGCTTTAAATTCATTATTAAAATAAGCTTTAAAAAAGTCTAAATTAGTCATAGGTTTAATTTTAAATTAAGTAACAGAATAAAGATAATAAATTTGTTTAATTTTAAGAAACGAATTTTGTCTTTCTTTTTTCATGCCTAATCGAAAAAAAAGCAGCCCTTGTCTAATTTTACGTGTTTTTTTGAAAGTAAAAACAGAATCAAAATTGTAATCCTTTATAGATTTCTGTGTTCAGGGAGAATTCAAGGCAATATGTAGATCAAATTTGAATCTATTGAGAGTGAATAATGGAGCAGAAGTATCTAATGAATATTTCTACACCAAGAAGATCAAAAAAAATCACCATTAGAAAAAAACAAGTGTTTTAGTTTGATTTAAGACAGCACATTAAATGAAAATGAGCAGAAAAAAATAAGCACGATTATTACATTCCTTCTATGATGGGCAGCAAAACTTTAATTTTTGTTCCCTTTTTTTCTACGCTTTGAATTTCTAAGGAACCATTCATAAGCTCTACATAAGTCTTTGCAATAGAAAGGCCTAACCCAGTTCCTTTATAGTTGTTCGTGTTTCCCCCTCTAAAAAAACGAGATCCGAGATTCTTTAAATCACTTTCAGGTATTCCAATCCCATAGTCCTCTATTATTATTTTAACCCATTGATCTTCTAATTTAATCGAAACTTTTGGTGGGGGCGATTCAGTAGAATACTTGAAGGCGTTACTAATCAGATTTGATAACGCATTGTCTAATAACTTTTCGTCTACCCTAATTAGTAAACTCTTTTTGTCTATTTCTAATTCAGCCTGTCTTTTATCTTTTTGAATAAAATTAAACCTATCTACGATCTCTATAGCTAAAGGAATTAAATCAATAATTTCGAAATTAGCCGCTTGTTTTTTTGAGTCAGCACTTGAAAGCAATAATATATTTTCCATTAAATCAGTCATTTGGCTGACTCCGTCAAAGATTCTTTCCGTGGATTTTATCAACGTATTTTTAGTTTGTAATTCTACTTTTGAGCCAATGGCATAAATTAATTCTGCACTATTTTGAATAGTAGTCATTGGAGTTTTAAATTGATGTGAGGCAGTTGCAATGAATTGTGATTTTAATATATTTAGTTCTTTCTCCTTCTTCAAAGAAACTTCTAATTCATTCCGAATTTTTTCTAGTTGCATCTGATTCTCACGAAGATCTGTTACATCAAGAATTACACCTATTGAGCCTTTGGGTTGCTTTAAGGAATCAACAAGAGGCATGCCAGCAATGTAATAACGCCCTGTTTTTCCATCTTTGTGAAGGAGGCTGGTTTCGTAAATTTCTTGTTTGCCATTTATTCTATTATCGATTCGTTCTTGCACCTCAGCTTCGACTTGCCCAAATATTTTTTTTACATTTTTACCAATCAAATCACTTTCCTGGTATCCTGTTTTATTGCAGAATTCTATATTTGTATTTAATATTATCCCATCATTATTTACACATAATACACCCAAATTAAAATCATCAAAAATGGAGAGATGAGGAAAATCACCACCCATTTTTTTTGCTTCTAATAACGTTTGTACTTTATCATTATTCAGCCATATTTTTAAAATGACTTCCAACAAAACAAAAGCTCCAAGCGTAATTAATATGCCAAGAACGTGATCATAATTCTTTAACCATAGAAGGGTTGCCAAAACTCCTGAAACGAAGATTAACAAATAGAGAGAATAAAACTTATTGTCTTTTAGGAAAATCATTCTTTAGACCAGCATTTAGTTGCAAAAAAAGTGAACAGGAAATTAAAACTTCTCAAAACGATCAAGCTTCTTTTAAATCAAGTTAAATATAAACATTTTGTTTGAAATTGAATATAAAAAAGTAGAACTTTCAACTGCGTTTAATGCATTTAAATCGAGGGTTGGGGTGGTTTTTTGCTATTCAACCGACTCTTACACGTCCATTAATTGAGACTATTTTAATTAATCGCGTCATGCTTTAATGCACACATCTTTTAGGTGAAGACTAAGCAAAACGGCTTGGCAGGCAAGCTTGTTTATTTTAGCAGTTGTTGTTTATAGTTACTTTAGGTTTCATCAATCATCTTAAATGAAAAAAGATAATTTGAGCCTAAATCATTCTTGACTAGATCAAAATTCCCCTCTAATTGTTCGGTCAGCATTTCAATTAATTCAATCCCAAAAGATGCGCCTTCGGTTGTTTTCCATTTTCCATTATCAAAATAATTTAAAGTGAAAAATCCGGGATCAGCATTAATCTCACTAATGTTAACCTTAATGAGCGGCTCCTTATCACTTGCATCAAAAGCGTGTTTAATACTATTAGTAACTAACTCCGTTATAATTAAAGCTAGAGGAACTATTGATTTCATCCCCACCTTTTCAACGCTTGTTTGTAGATCAAAAGTAATTTTAAATTCTGGTGAGGTAGAGTTTTTTAAACCAGCTACTAAAGCCAATAAATATTCGTTCAGGTCAATCTCACCTAGATTATCTTTCTCATACATTCTTTGATGAATCAGGGCCATGGTCATAATTCTATTAATCGCATCCTCAAAATGTATTTTGGTTTCATCCGAGACAGTCTTTCCGGATTGCATTCTCAATAAACTAGTAATTACTTGAAGATTGTTTTTTACACGATGATGAATTTCTTGAAGTAAAACCGTTTTTTCCTTCACGAGTTTCTCAACAACACTTTTCTCCCCAGTAATTTTTTCGTTCGCCATTTTCAGTTCGGATTCAGCCCTTAAATTTGTCGACAAGAATTGATTGACGATGTAACCAATAATCCCACAACAAAGCGCAAATTCTAGAGTCATTCCCAATGCTTGTCCAAGAGAAATGGCTTCAATACGTAAGATGTTTTCATAGAGAAAAAACACAAAATATAACCCTATTGAAATTAAATTCGCAAGAATAAAAAAGAAACCCCAATTTTTTCCAAGCGTAAAAAAAGCATACAAAGCAATTATCAAAATCCAAAAGGGCTCAATGTAATGTATAGAATTTGGAAGGAGAAAGATTGAAGTGTTCACCAAAAAACAACTACAAATCGTCAACATTCTCGCCACACCCTTGTATTGTCGCTTTAGGAAAAGCCAATACGTTGCCACAACGGTAAAAAAAGCACCAATACCGTAATGTAAGGCAAATCTAGGCTCTACAATTAAGAAAAAGCAGAATATTAGGAATAAAAAAAGGGCTAATACGAGCGTAATGTTCCATGTCAAGTCGAATCTTGCTTTTTCGTAATAGTCTGTAAATGTTGTCTGAGGGGGCTTTAAAAACGCTAGCATATAAAATAAAGATAAATAAAAAGGGCAGAACTGTGTGTTTTGAATTTAAAAAAGCGGCTCCACTTAGGATTGACTTCCCTTATGATCTCGATAGTTGAGAGGTCAAACTTACTAGTCGATCTTTCAAGAATACTGAAAATGGATGTTCCGCTTAAGGAGCTCTATGGATTAGAATTCAAAGAAGACCTAGCCATTGAATAGTATGCCGAAGTTACGCGAGACTATTATTTTACTTTATTCTTTCATAATTATATTTTGTATTTTCACCCTTCATCAATAAATAAAATGGGGAAATATATTATTGTAGTTGTACTGATAAACCTGCTCATATCTTGTATTCCAGTAAAGGCAATTTTTTTAGGAAGCCCCGACTCGAAGGATTTAAAACGTTTCCCGAATCATACCATTGAAGCTAGCTTGGATTGCTTTGAATTTGAGCGCGGCGACCGGCAAGACTTCAGTGTCCAGGTCAATGATTGGAGTAAGGATATACCCTATTTTTTGACATTGAATGAGCTTGTAATTAGCCATCCTGTTCGCAGTTTTCTTATTATTCAGAACGATTCTATTAAGTATGAGTTCTATCGAGAGGATCTCGATAAATTAGATCTTCACCCGTCTTATTCCATGGCGAAGTCGTTTACTTCAGCATTGTTGGGAATAGCAATTGACGAAGGATTAATTCAAAGTATTGATGACTCCTTGTTGACCTACCTGCCTGAGCTTAAAGACATTGAACGATCAGATGAATTAAAGATAAGACACCTCTTGAATCATACTTCTGGTTTCGAGCCAAGTTTGATTTTGGATATAAATATTTATTATGGACGTAACATCAGCAAGCAGCTAAAGCATATAAAAATCACGACAACGCCAGGAACTAAACAAGAATATATCAATATGAACACGCAGTTAATAGGGATTATTCTGAACCGTGTTACCGGTTCGTCAGTTGCAAACTATATGGAAGAAAAAATCTGGAAACCAATCCAATCTTGTGCAGATGGTATTTGGTCAACAGACAAGAAGAATGCACTCGAGAAGACTTTTTGCTGTATCGGAGCCACGACTCTTGATTATGCTAAATTTGGTCGATTATTCCTCAATGAAGGAGCTTGGAATGGAAAGCAAATCATTAGTAAGAGCTGGTATAATGATTGTATTAAACGTGACACAACTGAGGGCAGCAGCTGGAATTACAATAATTCATGGCATATTGGCCTGAGAGAATACGGTGATTTCATGGCTATTGGTTTATATAAGCAACACATTTACATCAACCCTAAAAAGAACTTGATTATAGTAGTACTGAATGACAAGGATGATAAGCTTCTTGCTGAACGGTTGAACTGGTGGTACATTTTTCGGCAAATTGCCGATGAAATTTAAGCAATCGGCATTCTTAATGTAAAAAGGCTTCCTGTTTAGGAAAGCCATTTTCCCCTTGTAACCTCTAACATTAGTTGCGCCAAAAACTTAAGAAATAGTATTTGACCACCTTTGAATAACACCCAAAGCAGCACTTTCTCCTGAAAGCATAGCGGCATTTAATGATCCGTTTAACACTGTATCTCCTGCTAAAAACAAGTTACAATTTAGACGTGTTTCTGACGGTAGTTCCTTATACTTCAGACTTGCTAATTTCGGCAAAGCCATTGGTATATCATATTGCTTAATCAATCGAACTACATTAATGTCACAATAATCCTTTAATTCGCTTTTAACACGCATAACGAGTTCTTCTTGTGAAAGGTTTTGGTCATCAATGATTGTCACTGAAAGCAATTCCTTTTTTCCTTTTGAAAAGCATTTTAAACTTGTATTGTAAGAAATGTTGTTTATCAATGCTCCTTTTTTAGCTATCAGGCCAATCAAACTCTTGCGAATAACTTTATCTTCCGTTTCAAAATATAGGTTATGACACGACCTCCATTCCATTGGGTGTCTATTCAGTGCTTTAAATAAATTACTTGCCTCAGTAGCAACTATTGTATAATGGCTTTCTAATTTCTTCCCATCAACTAAGGTTATTTCTTCATCTTCTATTGTTGCGACTTTCGTGTTAAATTTAATTGTCGTTAGCTTTAATTTTTGACTCAATTGTTTTGGAATAGCCTCCATTCCCTTTCTTGGTATTGCAGCGCTTCCTTCACCAAACATTTTAAAAACAAATTCAAACATTCTACTGGATGTTTCGAGTTTCGTTTCAAGAAAAATTCCGCTAAAAAAAGGCTTAAAAAACGCGTTGATTATTTCCGATGAAAAACCAAAATCTCTTAGGTATGAAAATGTAGACTGCTCTTTATCAGAGAATATTTCTAACAGACTTTTTTTCTTTAGGATAGAATTTAATTTCAGAACGTTAAATTTATCTGAAAAACTCCCTATTCCAGAAAACAGTGTTGAAAAGAACAAAGACAGATCTTTTAATGGATTTCCAATTGTTTTTTGTGCCTTATTTTTAAAAATAGTAGCACCAGGCAAAAACTCTTGTAATTCCAATTCCTGAAAATCAAGGTGTTTCTTTGCTTCTGGGTATGCCGTTAAAAGAACTTGATAGCCATGGTCCAATTGATAGCCATCTATTAAATCCGTTTTCACTCTACCACCCACTTTATCTGTTGCCTCCAAGATGACAGGAGAAAAACCGTTCTCTTCAAGAACCTTAGCAGCGATTAAGCCACTAATCCCTGCCCCTATAATATGTATTTTAGTTTCTAGTTTATCCATTCTATATTCGCGCTCATTTAATTTGACCAGCAATTAAGAGTTACTATATAATTTTATAGTTCATGTTTAAGAAAGCTATTTTCAAATCGTTCATTTTATCAAAAAACTTCTTATTGTCCCGATAATATTTGTCTTTTCTAAGCTTAATAAATTGTCCATTGGAATGAACACTAAAAGTTTGAGTGCTAAAAATGGCCATTAATCGGTAAGGTACGATCCAAGAATATCGATCTAGCCTGTTGCTAAAATGAATCACAATACCTTTTGGTCTTAATTCAACGCTTGCGAAATTAGCATCTATTTCTTGCATGTTTTTAGGCTTTAATAGAGGGCTTAGCTCTTCGATAACTAACCTTCGGGAACCTACTCCTTGCATTTTTAGTTTTTCTATAAAGGGATATGATTTCCCGAGCAAGCGATTGACCTCTTTAACATAATCTTCATTTTTATAACTTGTATTGAATAGCATTTTTGTATTTTTTCTAATTACTTATTGATGACAAGTATCGTCTACCATTCTCTAAGTGTTTATTCCGAGTTTCTTCTGGCATTTTGTCAAACATTCGAACGAGCATCCCTAAACGCGGGTTCGACAAGAAGAATTCACGATGAGCATGCATAAAACGCCAGAATAATCCATCCCAAACATTTTGCCATTCACCTTTCTTATAATTACTCATTTTCATTATGTAATTACTTCCACTTATATATGGTTTTGTTGCCATTAAACCGCCATCTGCGAATTGACTCATACCATATATGTTCGTAACCATCACCCAATCATAAGCATCGATGAAGAGCTCCATAAACCAACGATAGACCTCGTCTGGATCAAATTCACAGAGCAACATGAAATTACCTAAAATCATTAGTCGTTCAATATGATGACAATAGCCTGTTTGTAAAACTTTTTTAATCGTTTGGTCTATTGGAGCAATGCCGGTAGTGCCATCATAAAAAGACGGTGGAATTTTATTTTTGAAGTTCCAAAAATTAGTTGTGCGCTCTTCACTTCCTTTTACCTCATAGACTCCCCGTATAAACTCTCGCCACCCAATTATTTGCCTAACAAAGCCTTCTGTTGAGTTAATAGGAACATTATTATCTTTTGCATAAATAAGACAATGAGCTATGACTTCTTTCGGCGTTATGAGTCCAACGTTCATCATTGGAGATAAAACACTGTGATTTAAGATCGAGTTTTCTTTAACAATAGCATCTTCGTATGCACCAAACTCCATAAACCGATGTTCAAAAAATTGATAAAGCCAAGACTTTGTGGTTTCAAAATTTGTTGGGTATAAGCTATACGAAGTCATTTTTCCTAAGTTATTAGAAAAGTGAGTTTCAACATAACACTTCGCCTCTTCAAAATACTTATCTGTATCAGGAAATTGAATAGCAGGTGGTGTCTTTTTTGCCGGATACTTTTTTCTGTTCTCTTCATCAAACGTCCACTTACCACCATTAGGCTTGCCATCATCATCAATGAGAATATTTTGTTTTTTGCGCTGTTCTTTATAGAATGTAGTCTGATGGTATTTCTTTTTATCCTCTCGGAAGAAATCGTAAAGTTCTTTCTTTGTATTTAAAAACAAAGGCGAATCAAATTGCTTTGATTTTATCCCGTTTTCATAACAGGCTACTAATAATCTATTTTGCAGCCAATTATCAGTTGGATCTATATAATTGATCTGATTTACACCCTGACTTTTCAACTCAGTAATTAGCAATCTTATGTCTGAAATAGCTTTGATGGAATCAATGTAGTTTACCTCAAAGTGTTTTTCTTTCTGAAGAAAATCTTCATACCGTTTCATTGTGGCTCTATGAAAAGCTATTTTCTGCTTGTGAAATGGATATTGCTTAAAAAACAAATACTCTTCTACAATGTAAAAAGGAGCCTTCTCCTCAAAAAGTGGAGACTCTTGAAATAATTGATGAGGAAATATTAAGTTGACTTTTTTCATTTCTTTCTTCTACAGCGTTGACTGCAATATTTAACTTCTTCCCAATTTTTTTCCCATTTTTTACGCCACATAAATGGTAGACCACAAACGAGACATAATTTCTGAGGAAGATGCTCTTTTTTCTTACAAATCATTATGTATTCAATTTACATGTGTATTTAATAAACGATTCTTTTCTTTTCGGACAGCTGGGTGTTTTTTGTGTCCCCATATTTTAGTTCTCGCCTTCCTTGAGCTTTCTTGTAGGTCAACTAG
>CAJQQA010000127.1 GCA_905480355.1 uncultured Flavobacteriales bacterium
AACGATTATAGTTGTTTAGGTTTACTGGTTCTAATTAAGCAAGTTAAACTTAGTAAGCTTCTGTTTGTTTCTGTTAAATTATTTTTTAATTAACGTTTAAACGTCAGGTCAAAACAGCTGCCTTCTCCCAATATGGATTTAGCTTCAATTTGCCCTTGGTTAATTTCAGTATATTCTTTTGCGATACTCAAGCCTAATCCAGTTCCTTTAATGTCTATCACATTGTTCGCACGAAAAAAGGGGTTAAATAGTTGTGGCATTTCAACTTCAGGAATACCTATGCCATAATCTTTTATGGACATTACAAGCTCTGTTGGTTTAAAAGATATGATTAGCTCAGGGTTATTTTTTTCTGCAGAATACTTAAAAGCATTACCGATTAAATTTGACAATGCATGTGTTAGTAAATTAGAATCCAGGATTACATTGTATGGTTCTCCTATAAGTTGAAACTCTAAGATTCTTCCATCCATTTGGATCGAATTAAATTGTTTAACCATTGCATTGCAAAATTGAACCAGATCTAACTCTTGGGGAACATAAGCAAGGGTTCCAGAGGTTAGTTTTCCTAAAATAAGAACATCATCCATTAGTTTCGTCATTTTAGCAATTTCTCCTTTAATACGACCGGTTACTTTTGTATACTTTTCTATATCCTTATTCTCACTTCTATCGGCTAACATTAAAAGTAATTCTGTATTTGACTGAATAACCGCCAATGGAGTTCTAAATTGATGTGATGCAGTAGATACAAAGCTGGATTTTAAGTCTCCTAACTCTATTTCTTTAAGTAATGATATTTTCAACTTCTTTTCACTATTGATCAATTCTATTGTTCGTTGTTTTTCTTTTAAAAGCGAATTTTCTAATTGTAATTCGTTTGTCCTTAATTCCTTTGTTCTTTCTACAACTTTCACTTCCAATTCATCCTTTAAATCAATAAGACTCTTTTCCTTTTGATTTACTTGATTGATGAAATCTGTAATATCAGTACTGTAAATATTTATATAAAAAAATTCTTTAACATATACCAATGTTAGCGAATAATGCCTTTTATTTCTCGTCTCAATAACCGTTAATGGCTTCCCGCTTGCTTGGGCTTGCTTGAAGTGGCCTTTTAAAACTGTATCATTTAAATTGTTTCCTTCTATCTTAAAATCGGAGAGGAAATGAATAGTACTCGCTGCATTATTATATAAAAGTTTAAATTTTTCATTGAACCTTAAAATTGAATTTGGATTCTCTGACGGAAATTTGGATATTTCTCCAATATCTTTTTGAGCTTTTTTTAATTCTTCATTTTTTTTAAATAAATTGTTTGAAATATTTTTTGATTCGGTTATATCTCTAAGGGAGATCTGAAAAAATTGTCCCTTACCGTAGGGCAATTTTTTAGATAAAAAAGAAACGTACCTCAGGATTCCAGACTTGGTTTCTATTTGCGCATCAAAATTTGTTAGAACAACTTTTTTCAAGTAAGCAAATTTACTTTCTATATTTTTCTTTTCACCTTTTGGAAATAAATCAACTATGGTAAGTAGGCGAATAGCTTCCTTAGAAAAACCAAGCAGCGATGTTGCCATTTCATTTGAATCAACAAACACATTTAAATGAGTATCATAAATTAAAATTGCATCAGCTGAATACTCAAACAAAGCAACATGCTTTTCTCGAGAAACCTGAAGCTCCTGCCCAAGCATAGTGATACCAAGAATTAAGGCATCGATATCATCCAGCGCTGGAGAAGTAGCAACTTTATAGTCGTAATTACCTCTCGACAATTGAATTAAAAATTCTTGTATTTGATCAAATCTTTTATCCACTTACACTTTCATTAATTTCCAATTGTTCATATAGCCATTCAATCGCGGTATCTTTTTCGTTAAAAATTTTCATTATTGTTCTTGAATTCTTAAATCCAAGAAAGAAATTAGCAATGATTCTGGTGTAAAATGAATCTACGATTAATGCAACGCTAATATTGCGTGGGTTGTCATTCTGTACTTTCGAATACCAGTCCCTCGCTTCTTTTGAAATACTCTTAATATTCGCCATTTCAATAATTGTTCCAAAGTGGCCAGCTTCCTTCATCAATTCTTCGGATAGCTCCATATCTTCTTTAGCATCCTCTATCTTAATTTCAGCATTCTCTTTGCACTCTACGAATATAATATCCTCTCCTATTAGCCATGCTTTACTGCATCTAGTTTGGTGCTCGCGAGCTACTTTTAGTAGTTTATAAAAATTTTCTGTACTCATAAAACAATTTATTTAAATGTAATTAACATTGACTATTCGTAATGATTATAATTGGAGTCCTGTTCGAAGTCTCCTTCAACTCCTCAAGTATATAGAAGGCAATACTTTTCGCTCTTATGTATAGTATGCAAGAAGCCGCAAACTTAAAAATCAGCGACTTAGCAAATCTTATATCTTCAGTTCCTGAGGCATTACAGCAGTATTTGGAGGGTAGTGTTTTCAATTTACTTCTATTAAAGTGACGTTTTACTAAAATACTTAAAACAATTCTAATTGTTTTGATTTATTGAATCTAATTGAGCGAGTTAAACCTATTAACCTTTTATTCTTTTCTGTTAAGTTCATTTTTAATTAGCGTTTAAATTTCAATTCAAAGCAACTGCCTTCTCCAAGTATGGATTTAGCGGAAATTTGCCCTTTGTTTATTTCAATGTATTCTTTTGCAATACTCAAGCCTAATCCTGTACCTTTAATTTCCATTGCATTTTTAGCACGGAAAAAGGGTTGAAACAAGTTTGAAGTTTCTTTTTTCGGAATACCTATTCCATAATCCTTTATTGACATAATAAGTTCTTTTGGTTTAAAGAATATTGTCAGTTCAGGGTTATCTTGTCCTACAGAATACTTAAAAGCATTACTGATTAAGTTTGACAATGTATGCCCTAGTAGTTTAGAATCCAGGGTTACATTGCATGGTTCTCCAACAATCTCAAATTCTAAAATTCTTCCATCTTCTTGTATCAAATTAAATTGGTTAATGATTGTTTTGCAAAATTCAACCAAATCAAGCTCTTGAGGATTATAATGCACGTTTCCAGAGGTTAATTTCCCTAAAACAAGAACATCATCCATCATTTCAGTCATTTTAGCAATTTCTCCTGTAATACGACCGGTTATTTTTTTATACTTTTCTACTTCTTGATTATCAATTCTGCCGACTAACATTAGGAGCAATTCTGCATTTGACTGAATAATCGCCAATGGAGTTCTAAATTGATGTGATGCAGTTGAAACAAAACTCGTTTTAAGCAGGCCTATTTCTTTTTCACGTTCTAATTCTATGGCAGCTTTTTGCACTTTATAATTCAGCTGCAGGTAAGCATTTTTGTTATTTTTTACAATATTTTTTAATTCCTCTTCCAGTGCATAATGTTTCTTTAAATCAGACAATGATTCTTTGTACTTGCATTGTTGTTCTCTAATCCCAGAAAGATGCAGCATGAGAGCAGAAATCTTTGGCTTCAGGTTTTTTTCCTCGGAAATTTCTAACGCTTGTAATAATTTAATTTCTGCCTCAGAAAAATTCTTTTTTACAATATCAATTTGCGCCAATGAAATAAAACTGGAGACAACTGCAGGCATTGCATTATTTTCAGACCTTATTTCATAACTTTTTGAAAACAGACTATAAGCCTTGTCGTAGTTTTTATTTATTTGCTCCAACATTCCCAATTCATGAAAGGCCCTGGCCTCAACCATCCAGATATTATTTGTTTGACTATAGAGCAGCGTCTCTTCAAACAGTATTGCTGCTTTTTCTAATTCCTGTTGTTTTTTATAAACTGAAGCAAGACCGATATTGATGTATGCAACTACACTAAAATCAGATTCATGATCAAGTGAATTCTTACTTAATTGATAATGGTAGAATGAATCTTCAATTTCGTCAAGATCAAAATAAAAGACTCCAAGTGTCCAGTTTAATCTAATAATGGCAACTTTTGTGTTTTCTTTATTCTTAAGCTCATCAAAAGCTTGGTTAATTGTATTAAAGGCAAGCTCTACATTCCCTTTGGCCCATTCTATTAGACTTGTAATAATTACACCCAGACTGAATTCCAGATAATTCTTATTTGCTAATAATTTTTCTGAAATGGAATAAATGATTGAAATGGCTTTCTGAGGTTCATTATTGTGCCATAAAAAAAATGCGAGATAGGTTTTTAATATGTTTTTATCAGCAGCTAAATTTAATTTTTCACATATTTCTATTCCTGATTCAGCTAAATCATACGTTTTGTTATGGGTAATATTATAATTAGCCCTACAAAAGTTAATAATGTCATTTAACTTTTGAATATCATCCTCATTTCCCGATATATTTTCAGCTTCTTTCATTGTTAGTTAGTGCTGAACCTTATTTCAAAACAGCTACCTTCTCCCAATGTCGATTTAACAGCAATCTGCCCTTTGTTAATTTCAGCGTATTCTTTGGCGATATTCAAGCCTAACCCAGTACCTTTGATTTCTGTCACATTGTTCGCACGAAAAAAGGGTTGAAATAGATTTGATAGCTCAGCTTCCGGAATACCTAGACCATAATCTTTTACTGACACTAAAATTTCTTTTGATTTAAAATTGATCGTCAATAGAGGATTTTTATTGCCTACGGAATACTTAAAAGCATTACTTACAAGATTAGACAATGAATGCGTTAGTAATTGAGGATCGAGTGTTACATTGCATGGTGCTCCTACAATCTCAAAATCTAAAATTCTTTCATCCACTTGTATTGAATTAAATCGTTCAATCAATTCATTACAAAATTCAACCAAATCTATCTCTTGCGGAACATAAGGAACATTTCCAGAGGTTAATTTACCTAAAACAAGAACCTCATCCATAAGTGCAGTCATTTTAGTAATTTCTCTTTTAATACGCCCAGTTATTTTTTCATTCTTTTCTGGTTCAATTTTTTTACCAGTGCTGGCTAAAATATTAAATAATTCCACATTTGCCTGAATAACCGCTAATGGCGTTCTGTATTGATGTGATGCCATTGAAACAAAGCTGGTTTTAAGTAACCCCAGTTCCTTCTCTGTGTCTAATGACTTTTTCAGTTTTTTATTCTGAAGCTGAACTAATTTTTTTTGCTTTTCAACTATTTTTCTTTGCGATTCTATTTCATTCCTTTTTACTAATAATTCTTCATTTATTTGATTCAATTCTTTATTCGTTTTATCAGCAGTATTTTTTTGAGCCTCGATGACTGATTTTTGATTGGAAGTTATCTTAAATCGATTATAAATGAATACTCCAAAGATTAAAGTCAAAAATAAGCCTCCAAACAAGTAGAAACTTTTTTGTTCCGCAAGCTCTTTCTTTTCACGTTCATTATTGACTTTTTCTTGGCTAACTTCTATAAGATAGGCATTTTTTATACTGTCCTTAGCCACTTTTTTATCGTATTCATATTTTGCGTCTTGTCTAACTATTTCTTTGCCAATATTTTCTCTTCGTATTTCATCTTTGGTTTCTATAAAAAGAGTAAACATATCTAGTGCTTCCTTCGGCTTATTAATAGCTTTGTAAAACTTAGACAAATTTTGCGCAGCTTCCATAATTTTCTCTTTTGCACCAATTTCTTGAGCAATTTTTAATGCCCTATGTGCAAAGGAAATTGCTTTTAGTGTTAAATTTTGTTTGAAATGAATCTTAGCAATTAAATTTAGTGAAGCTGATTCGTTTAGACGATCATTTAATTTCACATGAGTCTTTAAAGCTTTATTTATATAATCCAAGGCAGTATTATAATGCCCTAAGTCGAATTGAATACAACCAATGTCATAATTTACTAGGGCATTGAGATTCTCTTCATAGCCGTCGTTAGCGATTAGTGCTTGTTCAAAATTACTAAGTGCATCTTTATAGTTGCCTTGATTCATGTAAGCAACTCCAATATTAACAAGAGCATGGGATTCTCCCATTTTGTCTCCGAATTCAATTTTAATTTTCAAACTTCTATTGTAATATTCAAGGGCTGATTTATAGTCGCCTTCTTCTTTATATATTATCCCTATATTATTCAAGGTGCTTGCTATTCCGCTTTCATTTTTAAGATTTTCTTCAATTTTCAGACTCTTTAGATAATACTTTAAGGCATTTGAATAGTCCCCTTTATCCTGATAAACTGCACCCATATTATTAAATACAGAAGCAATGCCTTCTTGATTTCCAGAAGTAATTCGCAGTTTTAGACATCGCGAGAAGTAATCAAGAGCTTCCTCATAGTTATCTACAAAATATTTTGAAAGTCCTTGTAAAAGTAATGCCGTTGACATTCTATAATTTAACTTTTCCTGTTTCGCAAACTTATAGTATTCTTGTGCTAAAATATAAGCTGAATCAGGGCTATTATATAAGAAGTAATTTACAATATAATTTTTGTAAGCATCAGCTCTTGTAGTGTCTTCAAGTTCATTATTATTCCATATAGTTAATAAACTGTCAATTTGTTTTTTCTCCTCTATACTAAAATCTTGAGTCATACCACTAAAAGAGTTTAGAAGAAATAATAGGTAGATTATCTTTTTCATGCTACTAATGTAATAATTATTTATCCTGCGGAAAATGTCCACTGTTTAAATGCATCTAACTATTAATTAGATTTTTAAGTTGTTTTAAGCTTTGTCCATAGAGCTCCTTTTCCAACTCTTTATACGATCGTTTACTCATGCTTTCATAGTGTCTTAAATCCAATAGATGAGTTATATCCAATACCCTTTTATTTTTAGCTGCTAATTGCATTTACAGTTAGTGTTTAAACTTTATTTCAAAGCAACTCCCTTCTCCTAATGTCGATTTAACGGAAATCTGACCCTTGTTAATTTCAGCGTATTCTTTTGCGATATTCAAGCCTAACCCAGTACCTTTAATGCCTATCACATTGTTCGCACGAAAAAAGGGTTGAAATAGATTTGATAGTTCAGCTTCTGGAATACCTAGACCATAATCCTTTACTGACACTAAAAGTTCTTTTGGTTTAAAATCGACCTTCAATAGAGGGTTTTTATTGCCTACAGAATACTTAAAAGCATTACTTATTAGATTAGAAAATGTGTGCGTTAGTAATTTAGGGTCAAGGTTTACAATATATGGTTCTCCTTCAAACTTAAAATCTAAAGTTCTCCCATCGTCTTGTATCAAATTAAATTCTTCAACCAATTGATTGCAAAAATTAACAATATCTATCTCCTTAGGAGCAAAATCGATGTTTCCAGAGGTTAATTTACCTAAAATAAGAACTTCATCCATCAGCTCTGTCATTTTAATAATTTCATTTTTAATACGCCCAGTTATTTTTTCACTCTTTTCTGGTTCAATTTTTTTGCCGGCGCTAACTAATATATTAAACAATTCTGTATTTGCCTGAATAACCGATAATGGTGTTCTAAATTGATGTGATGCCATTGAAACAAAGCTGGTTTTTAGTTCACCTAACTCTTTTTCTTTAAGTAAGGATACTTTTAACTTATTTTCACTATCAACCAATTCTATTGTCCTAACTTTTTCTTTTGATAATGATTGTTCTAAATTTTTCACTAAACCATCATTGGTTTCTTTGTGCTGCATTAAATTCTTCTTAAGGGTATTTAAAGAATTGTTTAAAACACTTATTTCATTTTTCCCTTTAGTCCATGTCAATTCTGATGTGTAATTCTCCTTGCTTAATTCAGCTGCAAATCGACTTGCTGTTCTTAATGGATTAGTAATTAAGAGGAAAAAGAGGGAGCTTAATACCAGTAATATAAGATTTGCTAAAATCGTTAAATGAAATATTGGTTTATTAAGGTCCTGAAGTTTTTTTGCATCCGCTGTCTTGGAAATCCCTATAATGATCTTTCCCTTAATTATTTCCGTCTCAAGAGCAGATTCGTTTAAGTAATAAGTAACTGAGTCGAAGAAAGGCCTATTTTTGGTTAAAGAATCCGGAAAGCATTTAAATAGTTTAGATTCCTCAGCGTCATCATCTTGCTCCAATATGGCAATAAATGCATATCTATTGTCATTAGAAATTTGATTAATTGTTTCTTCAATAATCTGAAAGTCGTTCGATTTAATAGCCAGTTCAATACTGAGCGAAGAAGACTTTGCCATAGATTCTAGTTCAGTTTTAGCGTGTTCTTCTAATAGCTTATAATTTATATTACTATAATAATAACTAAGAGGTATTGAAAGGAGTAAACCTGCAATTGAAAAAAGAATCCACATTCGAAATGCGAAGCTATTGAATAGGCTTTTCATAAGCTCGATTTAGTTATCTTAACTTTAAATTCAGCTGGTATTTCCCCTTTATAATCAACTAATACTCCAATGGCTCCTTTATTTTTCGTTATTAAGCGCAAAACTTCTTCATTATCTTCAGCAAATATCGGTGCATAGGTTCTACCTTGAAAAACAACACCCAACCAGAATTTTTTAACTCCTTTAACGGATTTATTATACACTTGCTTAGCAATGTATTCAGCATTTCCGTTCTCACTAAAATTTAGAACAATAAGTACTGTATTTCCATTTCTCCAGTTATTGATCTTTCCTTTAAGTATCGCATCAACATCGCTTTTGCTGAACGACTTTTGATCTATAGAATTTCCGCAAATTTTTATTCTTGAGGAATAACCTTGTCCGAAACAGTTCCCATTGATCAGGAAGAAAAATGCAGCTGCAACGAAAACCGAAATAGTTGATTTAATAAATTGCATAAGATAATTGTATTGAAAATTCGTATCCATTTGGAGCCTGGTTGCTTGAATTTGACATGTTTTGGATGGCTGTATATCTTTCCAATTGACATTTAAGGTTTAATGCGGGACTAAACTCGTGTTTATAACCAATCCCAAATTTTAATTGATTAAATGGTCCAATAAACAAGTCATTCTCGGCAGATTGCAATAAATCAAGTAAAACAAAAGGAGTATGCTTCTCTTTAATGTTGTATCCAATATAGAGGTAATTACTATAATTATAGGCCGTCCCAAGACTATCTGTTGTTGTAATAGCAGTACTGAATTCATTCAATATTTCTAGAGATTTCTCAAATCGGGCAAAGGAAAAACTGAGTAATTGGTAATCTAAAGTGCCTTCATAATTAGAAGCAGCGTTTTGTTGTTCCGAATGCTGATGATGTAAAGCGTTGACATCCTTTAGATGGCTGTAATAATAGGAAGCTCCTATTCGCATACCTTCTACAGGCTTAATGTGCATAGCACTAGTAAACGAGGGGTTTGTCCCATCGATCCCATGACCAGATGATGACTGAATATCGTATCCGAAGTTTAATTTCCCAATATTCTGTCCTTGTGCGCGAATTCCCAAAGAGTGAATCGGAATGAAGTAAGAGAAGGAAAGGGGTCTATCCGCAGTTGGATAAAAGATCCTAGCATGGAAATACACATCGTTCCAGTAATTAATCGGAGTGTGCATTTGACCTATAATTACAGAATGATTTCCGAAGTAATTGTACTTAACCCTTGCTCTTCTAATCGAAGCTCTGACAGCATTTGTATGATGGTCATAATTTAACGAAAATTCTCCTAAGTACGAAAACTTTTTAGCCAATGAACCCGAGATAAACAGACTTTGCTCCCCAAGCACATAGTCGAGATCAACTTCTTCATCATCCTCGTGATATTCGACATCGTAACCAAGATGACCAAAGCCTTTGACTTGGAACTTCTTCTGTGAGAAAAGAAATGATGACGAAAAAATAATGATGACGAGGAATAAATAATTAAATTTCATATTTTTTGTTTCTTGTTTCCTTGACTTTACAAAGCAACTATTTTATATTTTTATTGTTAGTGAGATAACTTATGTTTTTTTAAATCTCATTTCAAAACAGCTCCCTTCTCCTAATGTCGATTGAACAGCAATTTGCCCTTTGTTAATTTCAACGTACTCTTTTGCAATACTTAATCCTAATCCTGTGCCTTTAATTTCTGTCACATTGTTCGCACGAAAGAAAGGTTGAAATAGTTTTGGAAATTCCTCTTCCGGAATACCTATGCCGTAATCTTTAATGGACACGACAAGCTCGTTTGGTTTAAAATGGATTGTCAAATCTGGATTTTTCTTGCCTTCAGAGTACTTAAAAGCATTACTTATTAAATTAGCCAATGAATGCGTTAGTAATTTGGGGTCTAAAGCTATATTGTATGGTTCACCTTTTATTACAAAATTTAGATGGCCTCCTTCAGTTTTAACATCATTAAATTCTTCGACTAAGTTCTCACAAAACTCAACGAAAGCTATATCTTCAGGATCATATTGGACTTTTCCAGCAGTTATTTTTCCTAAAATAAGTACATCATCCATAAGTCCTGTCATTTTAACGATTGCTTCAGTTATACGGCCGGATACTTTTTTATACTTTTCTGGTTCTATTTTTTTACCAGTGGCATTAAACATTTCGAGTAATTGTGAATTCGACTGAATAACTGCTAATGGTGTTCTAAATTGATGAGATGCGGTTGTGACAAAGATTGATTTTAATTTACCTTACTCTTTTTCACGTTCTAATGATTCTTCAAGTTCTAGCGTACGATTTTTTACTTTTATTTCTAAGTTATCGTTCAACTGATTCAGTTGGTTTTGAGCATTTTTCTCCTCAGTTATATCTCTCCACACCACATGAAGTATTTTGTCGTTGGAATTTTCAGAAGGGAGGGATGTTAATAAAACTTCTACAGGGAAAACTTCGCCATTACCCTTAACATGATCCCACTCAAACCTATTACTGCCTGTGTTGTAAGCGATTTCATTCATCTCCTTTGATTTTTCACTAGATAATTGGCCATCAGGCTGTTTCTCGGGTGATAATTCGTAAGGAGGCACATTAAAAAGCGCTGTTTTATTTTTATACCCTAGCATTGTTATTGCGGCATCGTTGCACTCAATAAATAAATTATTCTTTAGAATCAAGGCAGCATTTGCCGACTTTTCAAATAATTCGCGATAGTTCTTTTCGCTTGCTACTAATTTTAATTCTGCTTCTTTTAATTTCGTTATATCTCGGGCTATTCCCGTCATGAAAAATGGTGTGCCGTCAGTTTTTTTAAGAATTTGCGTGGTACTGTGAATCCATTTTATTTCTTTATTTAAAGTTATTATCCTATATTCTAAATCAGTAATACCCATAGTAAACAGAGACTTACCGTTCTCTTCAACTTTTTGCTTATCATCTGGGTGAACCATCTCCATCCATAGATTTGGTCTTTCATACCAATCTGCCATGGGGAAACCGTATAAATTAACCACTGATTTACTGACATACTGCATTTGGTAATCAGGCAGGTTACGGCCCCAAACAACTTCTTCTAATGACCCCATTACAAGCTCTAATCTTTCTTTGCTAGCAATTAACAACTCTTTTTGCTTATCAATTTCTTTTGAGGCTTCTAACAAAATTTCTTTTTCTCTTAATTCTATTTTAATTTTTTTCTTCCCATTCACGAAATATATTTGAATCCCAAAAAGAAGAAACGATATCAAAATGAAATTTGCTCCATAAACATATACTATAGAACTTTCATCTTTATCTTCGGAGAAATAACTTCGTGCTGATTCATCAAGAAAACAAGCTAAGAACAGTATAAAAACTAAAGTAAAAAACCACTTTCTAGCCGTTTTGATATCATAAAAAACAAGCGCAATAAATGGGGCCGTACAGCTCCATAAAAGCATGCCACTGGACTGGCTAAATCCGCCAAGACTTAGCTGTAAAAAAAAGGGTAACACGAGAACAAGTAATACTTGTAAAAAGCGAAATATATTATATCGTTTAGTAGAAATGAAATACAAAAAGGTTATTACTGTACCAACGGCATAAATAAAGGGAATCAATCCTGAGATCACATTACCATTTCGTAAGAAGTATAATCCCCAAAGAATACTTGCCAAAGAATAAGGAATAACCATAATGGTCATGATCTTTTTCCTTAGACGTTCTTCTGGAGAATCGGAAGGAATACAACCGATTTCAATTAGCCTTTTAAGTTTTTCTCCCTTTATCATAATTTATTCCCTTCTACTTTGTTATTTACTTTTCCAACCTTTATCTCTTAAACGTTATTTCAAAACAGCTGCCCTCTCCCAATAACGATGAAGCAGAAATTTGCCCTTTGTTAATTTCAACGTATTCTTTTGCAATACTTAATCCTAATCCTGTGCCTTTAATTTCTGCCACATTTTTTGCACGAAAGAAAGGTTGAAATAGTTTTGGAAATTCCTCTTCCGGAATACCTATGCCGTAATCTTTAATGGACAAAACAAGTTCATTTGGTTTAAAATCAATTGTCAAATCTGGGTTTTTCTTGCCTATAGAATATTTTAAGGCATTACTTATTAAATTAGACAATGAATGCGTTAGTAATTTAGGGTCTAAAGCTACATTGTATGGCTCACCTTTTATTACAAAATTTAGATGGCTTCCGTCAGCTTTAACATCATTAAATTCTTCGACTAAGTTCTCACAAAATTCAACCAAATCTATTTCTTGAGGGACATATTGAATACTTCCAGATGTTAGTTTTCCTAAAATAAGTACATCATCCATAAGCCCTGTCATTTTAGCGATTGCTCCTGTTATACGGCCGGATACTTTTTTATACTTTACTGGTTCTATTTTTTTACCAGTGCCATTAAACATTTCGAGTAATTGTGCATTCGACTGAATAACCGCTAATGGTGTTCTAAATTGATGAGATGCGGTTGTAACAAAACTGGTTTTTAATTGGCCTAGCTCTTTTTCTTTATTTAGGCTGTCATCTAATTCGGCTGCTTTATACTTTAAGTCCTTATTTTTATTTTCCAAGTCCGTTTGCATTTTTAGAATAGAAGAGTTCAAAAAAAGTAATATTACGACCATAATCCCAGCAGCGGAAAATGAATTTAACATACTAACGTATTGTAAAATCTGACTGTTGATCAGATAGATTGCTTTAAAATCTGAGAAGATAAGGTATACAATAAAGTATGCAAAGCCTAAAACAATCATATAGAACACCCTATATCTGGCTTCCCAATTTGGGTATAAAAAAACAGCTGCTGGTAACACCATAAAATAGATGTTAAAATTACTTTCCCAACCAATGAAATAATTCGCTAAAATTATTCCTATAGTACAATTGATACTTGACAGAATGAAGGGAAGTAATATCCATTTATTCTTGAATAAATAGCTCCATACTAAAAATAGAAAAAATGAAATGGCTGCATAGATTAACATTTCGGGAACATCGATGAAAAAATAAAAGATGGCTAAAAGTAAATGAAGAAAAGCAGTGGAAACACAAGCGCCAATCATCGACTTTAGAAAACGAGATTTGTTACGTTCACTGTGTTCCTCTTTATCACTAACTTTTACCATACAAATAGTTTATATACTTCCCGAGACATATTTTAATGTATTGCCATTTTGGCAATTGTTTCGTAAAAAACTATTACTTTTTCATGCTTGTCCATCTCTCTTTTTTTTAAAGTTTTGGTAAATGTTCTATAAAAGTACGTAATTGGTGGAATAAACACTAATAGTGTTCTAATGAGTCCTTAAGCTCTTTGTTTAATAAACTAATTGGTTTCATTTAGCTATTTAATAAGGGATTAACTTTCTTTATTGAGCCTTAGTTCTATTAGTTTTAATAATTCTGAAGCAGAATATGGCTTCGCTATAAAATCGACAGCATCTAAATCCATTCCACTACTAACGATTTCCTCTTTTGTTTTAGCTGTTAGAAATATAAAAGGAGGGAATTCAGATTCCGGCACAAGTGTCTTTAAAATTTCTAAACACTCAAGACCATCCATTTTAGGCATATTGACATCACAGATCACTAAATTAGGAGCTGTATTCTTAAACACTTTTACTCCT
>CAJQQA010000128.1 GCA_905480355.1 uncultured Flavobacteriales bacterium
CATTGGTTCCATCGGTTCCGGTGTTTATAACTACCTCTCCTATCGTAAAGTCGATGCTTCCACTTCCATTGGAGTATGAATCTCCTTGCGTGGATACAACTTCCTGTGCTGAGACAGTTAATGTAGCAAATAGTGAAAATAACACGAGTGTTTGTCTTTTCATAATTAACATTATTAGTCGGCAAAAATAAAACAAAAAATCCAAACTTTGTGTGTGTGTGTGTGTATGTGTGTGTATGTGTGTAAAAAGGAAGAAGGATGGTTATAACAATCGCTAAAAACCATACGGGTTTATGGCTTCGGGTAATAATTTAAAAGTGAAAAAACATTATTATCTTCGTTAAACGAATTTGGTTAAATGAGCCGTACGGTTCCTAGCCTGAGCCGTTGTATCCAATTTTAGCAATGAACAATAAATAAAGACTAAACATGAATGAACTTATAGCCACTTTTATTTTTTTCTTTGCTGTTATTGATCCCATAGGATCAATACCAGTATTTATTGCCGCAACGACGGGTTTTAATGAAAGAGAAAAAAGAAAAATTGCTTTCAAAGCAGTTCTTGTCTCAGCCATAATTCTTCTGTTTTTTATTGTAGTAGGTGAGATAATTCTTGATGCAATTAATATTCCTCTTTCTGCCTTTCAAATTGCTGGAGGAATTGTCCTTTTCCTCTTTGCGCTATCTATGATATTTGGAGATAGTAAACCAGAGTCGGAGATAAAAACGATAAAAAGCACAACTGAAACCGCTATTTTTCCAATGGCAATGCCCTCAATAGCCAGTCCAGGAGCGATGCTTGCAGTGGTGTTATTAACTAAAAATTCAGAGTTCAGTGTTTGGGAACAATTTCAGTCAAGTATACTCTTAATTGGTGTTCTCTTCATCGTTTTGGTTCTATTATTATTAGCAGGCAAAGTGCATAAAATAATTGGTGATGCTGGCGCTAGTATTATTAGTAGAGTAATGGGGTTAATCTTGTCTGCTGTTGCCGTTGCAAATATTATTGAAGGAATTAAAGAGTCTTTTAACTTACTATAACTGTTTCACTAATTATTCGAGGACAAAAGTAAATTATAAAGAATAAAAAAAGTGAATCGAACTGGCTACAACACTGTATAAAGTGCATTAAAACGTCCTTTTATACAAACCGTTACCAACCATTAGACAAACGTGGTTTAAAATTTGCTTCTCTTAATAATTGTACGTATATTTGTACATAATAACGTACGTAAACTAAAGATTATGTTAACAACATCCATTTCCGACTTCAGAAAAGACATTAAGAGTTACTTCGATAAAGTAACATCGAATATTGAAACTCTTATCATTAATCGTGGTAAGGATAATGGGGTTGTAATTATGTCTTTAGCTGAGTATAATTCACTCATGACAACTAATCATGAGCTATCATCAAAGATAAATGAAGAACGCCTAGATTCTGCGATTAGCAAATTGAGAAGCGGAAATTCATCAAGTAAATCTCTTCTGGAAGAATGAAATATATATTTGTTGACGAATCTTGGGAGGATTATCTATACTGGCAGAAGACTGATAAAAAAAAACTGAAACGAATTAATGAGTTACTAAAGAGCATCTCTCGTGATCCTTTTGAAGGAATTGGAAAGCCAGAACCATTAAAGTATAAATACTCCGGATACTGGTCAAGAAGAATTGATAGTGAGCACAGGTTAATTTATCGCGTAACGGATGACGAAATACTAATTGCCAAATGTCGTTTTCACTACGACTGACATTAGTCGGTTGGTAACACTGGCTAAATTCCATTGCAAATCTCGCTTCGAATGATAAATCATCCGAACTCGCACGTAATTTCTTCGGAAATTAATTATCTTTAAGAACGCAACGGCGTTTAGCCTTAACGTTATGTGTAATTAAAATATGGCCGAACTAGCCTCATAGCAAAACAAAATAATAATAATAATATGAAACTAATTTTCCTTTATTTTCAACCCCAAAGATTTGAAAAGAAGCATGGAGCTTTATAATTTCTCAGATGATAGTAATGTTTCCACTGTTTTTGAAAAGCTAGCACAGAAGGCTATTTTAGTTCATTTGAATAATGTTTATGCATTAGTATCATTGGCGTCTGATTCAGGTATCAATTCTCTGGATGAGGTCAAACTAAGAAAACGAGGTAAATGCTACGGTTCAATGGTTTCTCAAATAAGTCAATTTATCAGAGAATCAACACTAGATGCAACGACAAAACATTCATTGACTTTATTAGGTGAGTCTGGGGTGTTGGAAAATTCATTTCTAAGACTCCCATGGAATGAAACTTTGCAAGATGGTCTTATAATGAATCGAACGCATCAGGGGCTGATACTAAGTGAGCCAATTCGGTCATTTTGTAGCTGCCTAGAATCAATATTACAAGAAAAGTCTTCTGATGTTCTCTTACCTCGCCTGATTTGCTCTAGTGCGAATATTAGCGGAGATGAGAATGGTTCGATTACTAGCAGAAATGAGGCCATTGAATTTGGGATTTTTCGAAAGATCGAATTATTTGTTGAATTTAATTTCGATCAGGAATCTACTGTAAAGGGTTCATTTCCAATTTTTTCATTTAACGACATGACATTTAAAGTTGAGCGTGATGGGCCGAACAGAGAGATTATCGAAGAAAAGTTAATCGATGCAGGCCTAAGAAAGCTTGGTTAATTCTTTTATGATTGAACTTAAATAATCCGTTTCCGTAATATTCAAAATAAAATTTTCATGAATAAGAGTTTCATCTTTACTCCAAAATCTAGAGCAGCAGGATTCAAATTTTAAACTCATTTCCTTGTCGGTCATTGGAGTTTTCCAATGTCCTGGCCAGTTGTCAGAAATTACTTTTTCTCCAGACTCTGTCTCTATTATAATGTGCATTTGACCAAAATCCCTTGGTATCTCTGGACATAAATTCAATTTAATCCTACTTAAATAATCTCGAATTATCGGGGAATGGAGCTTTTCTTCAGTAAAACTTTCTGAATTCAAATTTCCATCTACAAGTGCAATAGCAATATTGTATTGAAAACTGAATCTGGCATCATTAGAATCCACAGGATTCGGTCTGTTACAATAATTAAATACAGGAACTGATACCTTTATTTCTCCATTAGAATGATTGCCCTTGTTTAATTTCAGTGCTCCGTTGATCGCGATCTGCATAGCTGTATGAGAAGGCCATTTTTTAAATGCAAATCCTGGGTTCTGAAAGCATGACAATTGTTCCATTCCGGATAATAAAGAATGGTAGTTGAAACTTGGCCCACCAAAAACCTCTGCCCAACCACTACCTGTTTCAATAATACATTTTGATGATGTCAACCCGTGAGCTGTTAGAAGTGCGGCCTCGAGTCCTGATCTTGCCGCATTTCCACAATGTGTAGCTTTGGTCATGGTTCCAATGTTTCCAGATATTCCAGAAGATCGACTAGCAGCATATCCAATTGCCATTGTACATTGTTCTTCTGATAAACCTAAGGCAATAGACGATGCCAATGCACTTCCTAAAGTACCAACTGTACCTGGAGGATGGAACCCTTTTTTTTCGAAGGGGAAATGACT
>CAJQQA010000129.1 GCA_905480355.1 uncultured Flavobacteriales bacterium
GGAGGTTTTAACAACCACACATTTTGTAAAAAGCAAGCAAAGAAATAATGGGAGAACCTGTTTCATAAAATCATAATGTGTGTTTTGCCTATCAAAGTTAAACAATTAGAACCTAACTAATTTTTCTTTCGCTTGACATTATTTAGCTTTTCAGGGTTAATCTTGAAACGCGATTACGAAGAAAATTGGTGAAACATTGATTAAATCAAAGAAATTCATTTTATTTGTAGTAACAAAATATAAAACGATGAGCAGTAAGGATATTTTTTGGGGAATTGGTGATCTTTTTCAGTGGATGTTCCAAGGCTTGCAGGCAGATGCGATTGGTAACATATTCAATTACTCGATGATTTGCCTTGGTTTTTTCGGATTGTTTTATTGGTTAATTAAACAAAAGAAATTTAACGATGCCGCGGATAAGGATTCAGGTCGACTTAAATAGTCTTTTTCTATAATAAAATTCAAAGGTTGTCTAATTGACAGCCTTTTTTTATTGCCTAATTTCTTATTTCACGTTATATTTGATGAATGAGCTCGTACAGCGTAATAATCACTGCCGGTGGAATTGGAAAACGGATGAATTTATCATTACCAAAGCAATTCATTGTGATCAATGAAAAGCCATTACTTATGTACACCATTGAAAAATTCTATCATTTTGACCCTAAATTTCAAATCATTATTACCTTGCCCGATGAATGGAAAGAATATTGGGAAGCGCTAATTGTAGAGAATAAGTTTAACATCCCACACCGTGTTGTTTCAGGAGGTGAGGAACGATATCATTCAATAAAAAATGCCTTAAGCTATTGTTACGGGGATTATGTTTGGATACATGACGGAGTTCGTCCGCTCGTTAATGAGAAAACGCTTAACTCCTGTGCAAAAGCGATTCGAAAGCATGATGCGGTGATTCCTATTATAGCTGTGCCTGACTCACTACGCAGAGTTCAAGGAAGTCAATCGAATGCTGTGCCGCGTTCAGAATATGTTTTTGTCCAAACACCTCAGTGCTTTAAAAGAGATGTTATTCTAAAGGCGTATAATATTCCATTCAGTCCAGAAATAACTGACGACGCGAGTCTTGTAGAACAATCAGGAGTCGAAATAAAGTGCGTTCAAGGCAATTTAGAGAACATTAAAATCACCAATAAGTTCGACGTTAAATTTGCAGAATTGTATTTGGGTTAGGGCGAATTAGTCCTTTCGTGGTGTCATCGTTAATCTTCTAAATTTGAGAACCCAATACCTGAATAAAAACCTACTGTCACCAACTAAAGGCGTTATTTTTCTACGCTTAATAATGTGAAACAAAAGAGCTTCGGATGTATACAATCTAATCATTTTTAAACGAGGCTAAAAATATTTTTTAGCCATTTACGGACTCTTTGGTTCTCTCAAACAGACTATAATCTCTAGTGGGCGTATCAACATAAAAGATGAGCCAAACCCCTGAATCATCTACTTAAATGTTTACTTTGTTTAGAAAATTCGAATAACTTTGCGTTATGAAATATACATTTGGAATAATAACGCTATGTCTTTTAGTCGGTTTATCAAGTTGTGGAGATACAACTGAGATTCTTAAGAATTCTAATACGGCTGAAAATGTTGATAGCCTAATTCAACAGCATCCAGATAGCATTGATTTGCTTTTAAAACGGGGAAATAGTGCTTTTGAAGCCTACAACTATTCTTCAGCAATGTCTGACGCGGCAAAAGCATATCGCATAGACTCAAACAATTATGACGCTCGACTATTGTATGCTGATTTGTTGAATAATCGCACAGCTCGCTCCTTAGAAGACATTATGAGCGCCCAAAAGCTATACAAAGGAATTATCATTAAACAACCTAAAAATGCACGAGCACTTGTCGGACTTGCATCAACTTTTTTGTATCAACAAGACTATGAAAAGACATTTCAATACGCTAATGAAGCACTGCGAATCAATAAAAAATACCGTGATGCATATGTGTTGAAGGGGAGCACCTATTTGATTCTAGACAACAAAGAGCTTGCGAAATCATCTTATGAAACAGCAATTCAGCAAGATCCTGAATTTTACGAAGCGTACTTTTTTCTTGGACAAATTTATCAATCAGAAAATGACCCCCTTTGCATTGAATATTTCACTTCTGCACAAAAATTACAACCCAATAATCTAGAATTTAAATATCAAGTTGCATATAGCAGAGAGTCTTTTGGACAACACGAAGAAGCAAAAGAGATGTACCGAGAAATGGCCACAGACACGGTCGATATTTACGTTATGAGAGCTTTGTTTCACCAAGGAAAAATACACCAATTGATAGAAAAGAATTTAGATAGCGCATTGTATTTCTACAAAAGTGCCCTGCAGACTGACCCTCGTTTTTATGAGGCATGGTTTAATTTAGCTGTTTGTCATGAAGAGTTAGGACACAAAAGCCAAGCATTAACCGCCTATGGAAAATGCTTGAAATACAACCCTCAATTTGAGCCAGCGAGAGCGAGAGCGAATAAATTGAGGTAATGAAAAAACTGAATCCAAAGATATTTCAACTTGCTTCGGAAGGGTTAATACCGCTCTTAGGGTTATTTATTTGGAATTGGAGCTTGTATTTCATCCTGCTTTTTTATTTTTTCGATTTAATTGCGAATGAAGCTATCATGAATTTGAAATCAAAGAAAACAGTTCATTTTCAAGGGTTAAAAATGGTAGAATCGATAAAATACAGCAGCATAAGCTTGTTTACGTTATTAATTTCAATAATCGTTATCCACTTTGCAATGGTTTTCATTCACCCTGGAATTGACTTTTTAATCGAGTTTAGCTCATTTTGGAATTACGAAGAATTTGGAATTAAACAAGGTTATTTTCTTGTGCCCTTAATTGTTTTCGTCAGCTTTCAACAATATAAAATGGAATTTCTACAGAGAGCAATCTACAGGAAAGTGGTACTTAAAGAAATTTGGAATAAACACACCCAAGCATTAATAGTGATTTTAGCATTCGCAGGGCTATGTTTGGGGATCTCACAATTCTTTGTGTTACCGGAAGCTTTATGCGTTCTCGGAATCATTGCACTATCTTCACTTTATAAGTGGAGGTTTAATTAAATACTACTCTTTAATTAAAACAACATCAATGCTCCAATTTGCCCTCACTTTAGTTGGTTTAGAGTAGTAATAAATTTCTTCTGCCTGCAACAAATCTTTCTTTTTACCTACATCCCATTTAGAATTTCCATTTGTATCGTTGATAATTTTAAAAGAGTATTCCCCAGGTAGAACTTCTAACATTTGATATCCACTAGAGGGGTTTTCTAGCGCAACTTCCTCCATCACTTTCCCATTACTTATCATTTGTATTATCACAGGATCTTCAAAGCCTTCTAATTGAATAGAAATAGATCCGAATTTATGCCTTTTCATCAAAGTTAAATTCAAGGATTGATTATAATTAGACCCATGACTTGTTTTAATCGCACCTGCTTCAAATTCAACACGAAGTTGAGATAAACTGTCCCTGTTTAATTGAAGGAAAACCTCATCGTACTCAAAGGTAAATGACACATTTTCGATAAGGGAAGAATCCTCAATGCGCATTACTTTAATCAGTGATTGATCGATGTCTATAATAAAGTCATCAACATTTAACGTGAGGGAGTCGCTTGGCTTGAATCGGTTATTAGCTTTGCTGCTTTTAACTACTATTTCCGCCGCCTCTCTTTGAACGCTAAACCGCAACTTAGTTGTGTCGGAGAACTCATCTGTCTGAAGGACTAATTCAATAGACGATAATTCCTTAATCGTAGAAAAAACCATCAAGCTATCTGTTGTGATTTCTTTGATTCTTTCAGGGTGCAATTGTTTCCCATCAATCCAAATTGCCGAGGTGTTAATTGCACTATTGGAACCAAGAATAAAACGTCCATTACCTAGAGATTTAACCGTTCGAAGTTCAGGGGAAGCTTCAGGGGAAAACAATCGAATGGGTATAGAATCAAGCCTGCTTGACAATAAATGGATTATTGTGTCCTCTTGAAATCCAACTTGTTCATGTTCTTGAATTTCTAAATCGCGGTTTTCGTCAATGAAGGCGAACAAAGAGTATGTTTTAGACGGTAGATACTTTAAACGTGCAACCCCTCCCTTATCTGTTACGTTAAAGTTGACCAATTCATGCGTTTCGACATCAAACATTCCTACAAGACAGGATTCTACAGGCTGATTCGTCCATGCATCAATAACTTGGACACTGTATTCTAAACTATCAATGAACAAACCTGTTGAGAAGACATATTGAATTAAACTGTCATTGCGTTCAGTAATATCACGCACAGCATTATTAAGATAGATTGCATAAGTTGTGTTTATAGCTAATTCTTCTTCCCAATTTAGGTATAATGTCTTTCCTTTAACTTCCGCATTGATTGTTGCATGCGCAGGGACCATTATTATGTTCTTTCTTGCGTCGTTCAATTGAATAAATTCATCGAAAGGAATTACAATACTTTTAGAGGAGAACTGAACAGTTTCATTCTTGGGAAGCATCTTACTGACTATAGGGCGTGGAGCAGCCATATCTTCAATTCCCCCAGTCAAGCTTCCGACTTGCGCACAAGAAGCAAGCAGAAACGTGGATATTACAACTATATTACGGTAACTAACCATTCACATAAATTAGATAAATATTTTTGATCAACAGCATTAAAATCTGCTATTTTATCACTGTCAAGGTCTAAGATTGCAACAATGGCACCATCCTTAATGAGCGGAAGAACAATTTCACTTTTCGACAGGGAGCTGCATGCAATATGACCAGGAAACTCGTCAACATCGTCAACAATAATTGTTTTGCTTAACTCCCACGAAGATCCACAGACACCTTTTCCTTTCTGAATACGCGTGCATGCAATTGGCCCTTGAAAAGGTCCTAAAACCAACTCATCTCCTTTTACAAGATAAAACCCAACCCAAAAGAAATTAAGCGTTTGTTTCAACGCCGCCGCTACATTGGCCAAATTAGCTATCGTATCCTTCTCATCACCGATCAAAGCTTTGATTTGTGTAATCAAACCGTGATAAATTTCTTCTCTCTCTCCAGGAGAAATAATTAATTCTTCTGCCATAAGTACAAAAATAAATTAATCAATCGGATTTTGTGAAAGAAGTCATAATTTTAACTAACTTAATATAGAAAGAGATAGAATATGTTAAAAAAAGCACCCCTAGAAAAGATTTTGTTCTTGGATATTGAAACCGCCCCACTCGTATATAACTATAATGATTTGGATAAACAAGGTCGGTTATTGTTCGAGTCCAAAACACGCTTCATGCAAAATGATGAAAAAAGTTTTGAGCAATTGTATGGTGAACGTGGTAGTATTTACGCAGAATTTGGCAAAATAGTCTGTATTTCTGTTGGCTTTGTTACAAACTCATCAACAGGGAGACAGATAAGGATGAAATCATATTACCATGATGATGAAGAGGTTTTGCTTAAACAATTCAGTCAGTTGCTGGGCGAGCATTACAATTCTCCGATGAGTATTCTCTGCGGCCACAACGCCAAAGAATTTGATTTTCCTTATATATGTAGAAGGATGCTAATTAACGGTCTAGAATTGCCGGCAACATTGAACATCGCAGGGAAAAAACCCTGGGAAATTAATCACCTCGATACAATGGAGTTGTGGAAGTTTGGCGATTTTAAAGCCTATACCTCATTAGCCCTATTGTGCCATGTGTTCAAAATACCAACACCTAAAGATGATATTTCTGGAGCTGATGTTGCGCGGGTTTATTACGAAGAAAAGGGGTTAGAACGCATTAAAGTTTACTGCGAGAAAGACGTTGTCGCGTTAATTCAACTGTTTTTAAAAATGCGAGGAGACGAACTTGTTGCTGATGGAGATATTCACTTCTCAAAGTAACGAACAAAAAAAAGCGACTTCAGATGAAATCGCTTTAAATTTTTATATTCTTCAGTTTAGATAAACACAATTTCTGTTGTTGTCGTTTCTTCTACGACTTTAACTATTCCTGTGCCATTTCCTGCACTTGATACAACAATAATGTCTAAAAGAGCAACCCCAGCCTGACCTAATTGATATACTTCGTTAAAATTAAACGAAGCTGTTCCAGATGAACCTGTTGTTGAAACCATTGGAAATAAATCACTTGGCGGCTTTGGATCTGTGCCCACTGTTGGTGATGCGTCTAAAGTGACGGAGGCTCCAGGGACAATTTGATTATTAACATCTCGTACAATAACATTCACGATTGTGTCCGCTTTTTTTCTACACCCAACAAACATTGATGATGTAAAAAACAATACTGCTCCAATAAATAATATCTTATTAAATTTCATAACTATTAAATTTAGGGTAAAAATACCGTTTCAACTGCAGTTGTATGAACTCTTGTTCTAACGTATCCTGAGCCAACGTTCAATGAGTTTGTTTTAACAATAACATCGAAATACGCGACCTCATAATCTTCTCCTCCTAAATCAAAATGTGGATCAAGAAAGAATGAAGCATAACCAGCATTATTCGTTATTACTGTATCAACATAAGCAAATGTTGACGGGTTCGAAGCTTTGTCCCCAACGATAATTACTTTTGCTCCTTCAATGAGTGCATTGCTAGAAGAGCGCACATAAATTTTTACAATTGATGGTTCTTTATTCTTACAGGAGTTTAAAAACGCGACACTCAATATAATTGCGAATAAAAATGATAGTTTCTTCAAAAGAATAATTATTTAGTTGGACTAACATCCAAAGTTACCTAATTTTTTACATATAACAAATCCACGGTACATCTTAATTTCTTAACTTCGTACGCTGATGGGCAGGTTAATGTTACAGTAAAACAATTATAAGGCGAGAAAAGTTACAATCGAGTTGTTTTTTTGTCTTTTTATTTGGGATTCAATGAAAGAAAAAATTTACGAAATAGAAAAGGAAATTGAGAACACAGTTCTAAACAATGCTAAGCAATTAGAGGAATTTAGAATAAAGTATTTGGGCTCAAAGGGAAAAATTAAAGACTTGTTTTCCTTCCTGAAAGAAGCACCGAAAGAAGAAAAACGAGAGATTGGTCAATTGATGAATATGCTGCGGAAGTCTGCGCAATCTAAATTTGACGATTCAACTGAAAAACTAAACTTTGCACAAGAAACGGAGCATAAAATTGATTTATCTCGTCCAGCTGATCAAAATGAAATTGGTGCTCGACACCCGCTTTCTTTAGTTAGAAGTGAAATCATTGAAATTTTTAACCGGATTGGATTTACTGTTTCTGAAGGCCCAGAAATTGAGGACGACTGGCATAATTTTTCTGCTTTAAATTTTCCACCAGAGCATCCAGCAAGAGATATGCAAGACACTTTTTTTATTGAAAAAGGAGAGAATGAGATAGCGCTGAGAACACATACTTCTTCGGTTCAGGTAAGAGTAATGGAAAACGATAAGCCACCAATCAGAACAATTTCACCAGGGCGCGTTTATAGAAATGAAGCAATTTCAGCTAGAGCACATTGCTTTTTCCACCAAGTGGAAGGTCTATATATTGATAAGAACGTATCGTTTGCAGATTTGAAACAAACATTATTATATTTTGCGAAAGAATTATTCGGAGAGAAAGCCAAAATCCGTTTGCGGCCGTCTTACTTTCCATTCACAGAGCCAAGTGCAGAAGTAGATGTATCTTGTACAATTTGTAATTCGAAAGGTTGTAATGTTTGCAAATACACTGGCTGGTTAGAAATTTTAGGATGCGGGATGGTTGATCCAAATGTACTAGAGGCAAGTAATATTGACAGCAAGATATATACTGGATTTGCTTTTGGTATGGGAGTAGAAAGAATTGCTCAGTTGAAATATAAGGTGAATGATTTGCGTTTGTACTCTGAAAATGATGTGCGATTTTTAAAACAATTTACAGCAGGAAATTAACATGGGACTATTTACCTTTAATAAAACACCGAACGATGTGTTGCCCTGGATTACGATTAATTCAATGGAACAATTAATAGACATTTTGAATAATGTAAGCGAAACACCAATTTTATTATTTAAACATAGCACACGGTGCAGCATCTCATCAATGGCTCTTAATGGGTTTGAGCGAAACTGGACTGGAAACGCGAAATGTGAATTGTACTTTATTGATTTGATAAAAAACAGAGATGTTTCGAATAAAATTGCTGAGTTAACTGGAGTTCATCATCAATCACCGCAAGCGATTGTACTAAGAAATAGCAATGTCATCTATGATGCTACTCATACATCAATTGATGCTGAGAGAATTGAAACAATTATTTCAAAAGGATGAAAAAATACGTCATTATAGGTCTCGTCGTTTTAGTTGGCGGTTTTCTTTTAATTAAACCTCTCTTTGATAATAACAATTCCGACCCGAAGATCACCAAACAAAAACCTGCCGCTAATTTTACTTTTAGTAATAATCTCGCAGCTATTCGAACGACGGTAATCCCTTTGGAAGTTGAAGTAAATGAAGAACTTTCTAAAATTGAAATCATCTTTAACGATAGTATTATTGCATTTTGGGAAAACCCTCCGGTAAAGCTGACTTATTCTTTTAATCCAGGCCTGTTTGGTGTAGGGACAAAAACGCTCAATCTTTTATGTACCCGAATGGACGGGTCGACATTTGTTGATAATCGTCTTGTACGAGTTCTTTCAGAAACGGTGCCGACAAAACTAACCGTTAAAATATTAAACACCTTTCCGCACCAGACAACAAGCTTTACACAAGGGCTAGAGTTTTACAATGGCGATCTTTATGAAGGAACCGGCGACCCTGGAGCTCAAGGGTCAACATTGGTTGCTAAAACGGATATTAACACGGGAGTTCATACTGAAAAAATGGGCCTTCAAGCAGGGTATTTTGGTGAAGGAATTACCATTCTAAATGATACGCTTTATCAAATCACTTGGAAAAACAACAAATGTTATACTTATGCAGTAAATGAGAGCCTAAAACTACTTGGAGAATATAATTACATTGGTGAAGGGTGGGGGTTATGTAACGACGGAAGCTCACTTATAATGTCAAATGGGACGGAAGTAATTACATTTAGAAACCCAAAGACATTTGAAATTGAACGCACCATGGAAGTATTCAATAATGAAGGCCCTATTGGCTATTTGAATGAACTTGAGTTCTTCAGTGGAAAAATTTACGCCAATGTTTGGACCACGAATACGATTGTTTCAATCGATCCAATTTCAGGAAAAGTTCAGGAAGAAATCGATTGTACAACCCTAGTTAAAATGGGAAAGAAAATAGGAGAAGTTTTAAACGGTATTGCATATAACGCCGAAAATTCAAAAATTATTCTAACCGGAAAGTACTGGGATAAATTATATGAAGTGTTATTTGTTCCCCCAGGGATCTAACAATCGACTACTCATCGTCAATTTCATTTTCTTTAAATGCTGAAGGAATTAAATCCGGCAATATTTTCAAGACAATCGGTAAAAGAAAGGCACCACCCGGAATCATAAAAATTGCAACTGCTGGCACTGATTTTAAGATGTCTTTAAACTGTGTTTTTACTTGTTCCTTTTCCTCCTTGGTAAGTTCATGAGACGTCGACTTTTTAACTAACGAAATTAGTTCTTTACTCTCCTTTAACTCCAACGCAATTTTATCTTTGTTGCGTAAAATAATTTTTGTCCATCGCTTTGAAAGGCTCGAGTATACCTTCTCGTATGAAGTAGTATTCTTCATGAACTCAATTTTGTCATGCGACATTAATAAAAAACGTTCTGAAAAACCAAGGTTTTCATCCAGTTCAGAAAGAGGAATGTCTAGTTGCTCGCACAAAGCGACAAGATGATCCATCTCCTCATCAACCATCACTTTGTTTGAGGTAATTGTTAATATGGATAAATCCAAAAGAAAACGCTTGAACAACCAATGACGTTTTGTGAAAAGGGATAAATCATTTATTGAAGAGGACGTTTTAAACTTTTCCTTAAGCTGATTTCTTTCATTTTCATGCAAACTTGTGGAAGCAAGAAAAACATCAAAAATGGAACGCTCTTGTTCTTCTATTACTCCATCTGAATGAGCTGCGAGAATTACTGCTGTCATCGCGTTAAATGCAAATAACTCGTAATTACTGAAAGCCTCATCTTTTGATTTGTGGTTAAAATCATCAAATAATATTACGTCCAAGAAACAAAAAGCGTTGCTGAGGGAATTAATCCACCATTTATTCTCTAATAAATTCAGCTTAATGTCGATGCGTTTGGAAAGGATACTTTCGATTTTTTCTTCTTCTGTTTCTTTTAGGAAAAAGGTAAAAATTTTCGATATTGACAAGGTGCTGTGTCCTGCATAAAAATAGCACAGAGAAGCAATAAATGTTTCTTTATTAAAAGCAACATCCTTGTTGATTTGTGAATACACAAACAAATGCGATTCAAAAAGTAAAAACTTTAACTTTTCATTTTTAGTCCACTTTGAAAAATCAAGATTCTTTGCAAAGATAAATTCTAGAGGGAATCCATAAATTATACCTGAATGCGACAAAGTCATGTGCATAAAGGGCAACTTTTCCATTCCTTTGGGCCGGTCAATTTTTAGGACGATTTCACCCTTTTCGACAAGGTCAAAGTACTTATTAATCCATCCTTTAGACGAGGGTGAAAGCATATCAACAATAATTTATAAAATGCCTGCTACAGCAAAAACTTTTTTCTTTACGTAAACAGTCGCACCATTCAGGTCTAAGACTTCGAAAAAACCAATATATGCACCAATGGTAGCTTTGGTGTTGTCGCTTCTAACACCATCCCAAACAAATGTTCCTTCCAGCGCCATTAATTCTGAGCTCAAAACTTTAACAACTTCTCTGCCCCTATCATCATAAATTGTGAAATTCCCTATTAAACCAGGCTCTGTAAGTTTATAGTTTATTTGAAGAACGTCTTCAAATCCATCATTATCTGGTGATATTGTTTCGCTCGTATACGAAAACTCTCCATTTGTTATCGCGGGATAAAATTGTGAATTTTCCTTTCCTGGTGTTGCGAAACCAATTGACTCTGCAGCAGTATGCCAATTATTTTGATCATTTGAAGATGCAATCGGATTAAGCCGTTCGAGTGATTTTCCATCTTCGTCATCTAACAACTCAAAATGCCAATCGTCCAAATAAGAGACGGCGTCCATCACTTGATTTTGATTGATTAAATACACAGTACCTTCATCATTTGCATAACTAGGGATATCTATTTCCATTGATCTTCCAAGCGTATATTCCATATAATTTTGGAGAATTTGAAGCGTATCTTCCCCTATAATCAAGTAAGTATCAGGGTACAATAAAAAATGTTCAGGAATTATTTTATTACCAGAAATAGTGTCATTGCTGAACCCAGCAAGCTCCCAATTAAAAACATCAATCAACTTGTCAGAAGTGTTGTAAAGTTCAATCCAGTCGCTACCTCCACTCAAGGGATTAAACATTATTTCATTGATAATGATATCACCAGCATCAGCAGTATCAGGAAGAGCAAAACTGCCATTAACCGTTGATGAGTTTAACCAACAATCTGCAATGTTCTGCAATTCTATTGTGTAAACTTGAGAGGCCAGAAGATTTTCAACAAACTCGAGAATTAACGTTGTCGGTGTAGGGCCTAGTGCATAATTGTTTAGCACTGTCAAGCTAGGTGAAATAGTGATTATTGCATTTGATAATGACGATGAGTCCATTCCTTCAGTAAAGGTCACTTCTAAAAAATTTGGAGGTAAAGCAATCAACTGACTAATGCCTGCACCTTGTGTATCTGGAGCCAAGTCAAAAATTGAATTTTCTATACCGGGCGTTCCACCGAGCACATCATTACTTGATCTCCAATCAGAAAAATCAGTACATGGATCATTTGGATTTATTCGTTCTAAAGAATATCCACCACCATCTTTATTATCGTCTTGATACCATTCACTTGAGTAGGTTAATGAGTCTAAAGTAACGCCATTATCATCGCGGATTACAATGTTATCCCCTGAATTGTTTAGACCAGGAAAACTGGTAACCGCTGTTGCCACAGCAAACGAATCTACATTATTAGTACTCGTTAAAACAATGTAATCTCCAGGCATTAACCAGCCGGTTTGTATTGTTCCGTTAGATGAATTATCACCAAGTTTCCAATTCTGTAAATTAAATATTTTATTACTTCGGTTGTATAGCTCCACATACTCGGCACTTTTCAAACCGACAATAGGATCTGGGTCAGCCATAATCTCATTAATTGCGATATCACCAGGAGTAGGGGACTCTGCAATCAAATAAGAAAAAGGAGCCGTTTGAATACTAGAAGTATTACCAACGAGGTCTTCTATGAAATTTGTTTCTAATATGTAAGAAGAGCCGTTGACCAGGGGTGTTGTTGGAACCAAATGAATCAATGCAGGATCGACTCCATCAATAGTAGCAGTCGTTATTGCAGAAAACCCTTGAATAATATAATTTCCGGCGACTTGTGAAGAAATTACATCTACCGGCTCATCAAACAGCACATCCACCAAATTAGCGCTGATAGCAACTGCTGACACTAAAACGGGCGAAGTTAAATCGACAGGTATCGTGCTAACATTAAAGTTATCGAAAAAGTGGTTATTAATAGGACTAGCCGCAGCGGATTGTTCAATTAGAACACCAAAAAAACCACTCGAATTTAC
>CAJQQA010000130.1 GCA_905480355.1 uncultured Flavobacteriales bacterium
TCATTTGTTGCAATTGAAAAGCGTGCCAGCGCATTTCCATTGTCAATTTTTACTACTTCCGGCTTCGCTCCTAAGCGACCAATCAAACTAACTTTGTTTCTTAATGTGTTCATGTAATTTATATTTGAACGTTTACTAAAATTGTTTTGTCCTCCATCAAACTTCAATGTTGATATCGACACTGCAAAGTTGAGGAGCTTTCAAAACTCGATTCGATTATTAAATGATTACTGTCGAATGTTTTTCGTTTGTAAGTGATTAAAACCATTTTATAATTTGTAAATGAGTTACTTATAAATAAAGTTTCGATGAAAAATAAATTGCTAAAATTGACTATCTTTGAAGTTATAAGCTGGATATAGGTAACGTTACTTATACTAAAATGTTGTGTAAGTGATTTATTGAAAAAGCATCCTTTTGTAAACAACTACGTCAAAATTATAATCGCTAGAACTGAACCAAAAGAAAAACCATGAAAACATTCTTATTCTCAATAACACTGCTCTCCTTCTGTACCTCAGCGCAAATTTTAGATTCAGCAACCGCAATCATCCCTTTTGATGGTTCGATAGATGAGGTGATTAGTCTCACAACACCAATATCAAATAACGATTTCACATTCATAAATGACCATCTTGGAAATGCCAATAGTGCAGTAAAACTCAACAGCGGATTTATTTATGGGAACCCTGAATTTGCAAGAATGGATACCTCTGATTTTTCCCTCTGCTTCTGGTTCAGAAAGGATGGTGACCTTGGGTTCGAATGTAGCGTCGTTCAAAAAAAAGCGAAATTTGGAAACCCCACCTTGTTTCATGAGGAATATGGTGTGAGCTATCAAGACTGGATCGGTGACGGCACTTTGAAGGCTAACTTCAAGCCAACAAGTGACAGTAGCGGTGTGCACAGGTCAATGGGAGGTCCACCAGAATCAGAGTGGGCACATATAGCGCTCACTATAGACAGAAATGGTTTTCTCAAAACATATATAAATGCAGAATTCATTAATGAGGAATACATAGGTAATCTAGAAAGTTTTTCGGCAAATATTGATTCCGCCGATTTAATTCTTGGTGCACCAAACATGTCGTTAGATGACATCTATTTTTTCAAAAAAGCATTGACGCCAAATGAAATCAGCGAAATATATAATTTTTCTTCTTCGGTTTCAATCGATCAAATTTATGCGAATGAGGAATCTGTGCTGACTATTTATCCAAACCCTAGTAGCGGGAAAGTTCAAATAAATATTGACGACCTGATTAAAAAAGAGTTTATCTCCAAAGTTTATAATTACAGAGGAGATTTACTCATTGAACAAGTTCACTGCGCACCATCGAATAAATTAATTCTTGATTTATCGGAACATTCAAAGGGCTGCTATTTTTTAGTCTTGGAAACAGATGAGAAAAAATTTCATGGTAAAATAGTTCTTGATTAATTTGTACAATTTTCAATCCCTTCTCAACGAGAACATAAAATAATTTAAAATGCAGAATTTATCAGTGTTGGCTCAAATCGCCGTTGCCCTATCAGTTGCTTTTGCAATAAATCACTTACACAATAACATCTAAACTGAATTAAAACGCAATTTAGCCGAACCGTTAGTCAAGTTGAGAAGAAGTGTTTACAAACTCAGTTTCTATTAGGCTGAAAATTTTTGAAATAACCACATTGTCAACACTTTTTAGTCCTGTGTTGTCGCAGGAACGAATATTACGTGGGATTTTTCAACTGTAGATTTTGCGTATCCATCTCTCATGTTTGATACTATCTCATGCGTATTACCGAATGGAACTCGTTTCTTTAGTGAACCAGGTATGAACTATAATTTATCGAACTATTGTTTAAGAAAAGATAATGAAACATTCTCGCCTGAAGATGATACGTATTGCAATTATAAACTTGAAAATGACTCGCTCAATTTTAATTATCAGCGACCTGCTGTGAGATAGCCTCTGCACCGATTAATTCTTAATGTTATTAGTTTCCTATCCCTTGCCAGTTAATTTGCCAACCTCCATTTGCTGCGTCAGCTGGTGTAAGGGTTGATCCATCATTCCTCTTGATATATATCGAAAAACCATTTGCAGAAGGAGAGTAAATCGCCGAAGCTCCAACTAATTCGAAATGCGATCCTAATCCACCTATACTTGTGAAGTATTTTGGTGTTCCTGTAAAGCCACATCCAGAAGTGTTAACAACGACACGAATGGTTGTTGCGTCATAGACCGCCCAACCAGCACCAGCATTTGTGCTCCCTGCACATAGACCTGATCGTCCGCCAAGATTATTCAAAACAGGAGCTGGAATTGCCACAGTGCCACCCGTATTACTCAGCGTGAGATTGTTCCCTGAAACAGATAAGGTTTGAATTTCATTCGACGGGTCTGAATCGGCATCGTTCGGACTTGAAATAAAACCTGAATTGTTCGTTAATTCTGACGTCAATGTTGGTATTGTAGGTTGATTGGTTAAATCGTTATAATCACCACTGAAATCATCAGTCGCATCAATATCTATATTGGCAGGGATACCAGGTAAGTTACTCCAATCTTGCAACTCATTTGTTGGATCTGCATCTGCATCATCAACCTGATCGTTGATTACGTTTTCTGCTGTATTAGCATGCAATGCATAAGGTACACTCATTAATTGACTTGTACCCATTACTGCATAGCTTGTTCCACTTGTTACATCAACAGCCGTTTCAATAAAGTACGGTCCGTTTGACCAATCAATCATTGTAAAGTCATCCGTTGTAGTACCGGTGCCTATTTCAAGATTTACCAAACCATAAGCGTTAGTGTTCGTTGCAAACGTTTCAGTGTAAACCGCTGTTCCTCCAATACTTCCTTGTTGGATGACCATACGCATACCAACTGCTTGGTTGTTTAATATGATGTTTCCAGCATCTCTTAAGACTGCTTGGTATTTAAACCCTTCTGGCGCTTGGCCGAAAGAGCTTAGTGAGACTGTTGCTATCGCAACGAATGATAATATTAATTTTTTCATTTTGATTTGATTAGTGCGTTTTAACTAGTTTAAATGTCTTTAGGTTTTGTGTTTCGTTGTTGAGTGTCAAAGAATAGCCTCCTGGAGCCAAATGAATTACTTGAATTAGTGTTTGCTCGGTAAAAAGCACATCCTGCATAACCAGTTTCCCCTGAGCATCATACAACGTGTAAGTTATATTATCGAATGCGCTTGATTTAATGTTTAATATCTCTCCTGTTGGGTTGGGGAAAATAATAGCTTCGTAGTTGGGAGCAAAATCATCAACGCCTAAAAAGTTCCAATTAGTTTGGTGGAAGCCTTGGGTAAGGTCATTGGTTCCATCGGTTCCAGTGTTTATAATCACTTCTCCAATCGTAAAGTCAATGTTACCACTAGCATTGGAGTATGAATCTCCTTGTGTGGATAAGACTTCCTGTGCTGAGACAGAGATTATGGCAAAAAGTGAAAATAAAACGAGTGTACGTTTCTTCATAAGTATCTATTTTAGATGGTTAAAGTACAACAAAAAGTACAATTATGTGTTTCTGTGTCTGTGTTTAGAAAAGGAAGTAATGGGTAAAACATTGGATATACTCCACATCTTAAATCTCGCTTCGAATGATTTATCATTCGACCTCGCACGTATTTTCTTCGAAAATTAAATTATCTTTGGCTAGACGCAACAGCGCATATCATAAATGTTATGCACAATTAAAATCACAACGCAGGTAGGGTATAATTCGTTTAAAACGGTATATACATAAACACTAAAATATTTTAATATGAAAAAGACACTTTTTAGCCTTGCAATAGTTTCTATGGCATTGGTATCATGTAAAAAAGAAAAGAACGAAGTTGATGATTTTTCAAGAGAACTATCTCTAGAAGCAGCTCAAATTACTTTACCTACTTCAGGTGGTGAATTGAATATAAGCCAATCATTAGCTCAATCTGCTTCATCAGATTACTATACAGCAGGAGAATTGGAATATGTTCAAAATGGGCAGGTAGTGGCAAAGGTAAACTTTGGTCAAGGAGAAGAAAATAGCTTGGCGGAGCTCACCAAAGATGGAAATGTTTCATCATTTGATTTGAAAAAGGATGAATCCTATTACGATGGCAAGAAGTCAAAATATAAGAAAGTAATTGTTGAGCCATTGGTTAAATCTGACGATTGTGGATATATTATTTCAGGCATCATTAAATATTATGATTACAATTCTGGATCTTGGGTAGCAACAATTGATTTTGGGGATAGAACTTGTGATGAATGGGCGACCAAGACAACTGCTGATTCTAATGAAGAATATGTTTTCAGTCTTGATGATTGGAAAAAATAAAATTAACTTCAACATATAAATTTAATGTTCATTCAGCGCTTGTGATTAACAAAAGAGCTGAATAATTTAACGAAGTTTGACACACGCTGAGTTTAAATCTTGTTTTGATGAATTATTCGACGCTGTTCGAAACTACATCTTCTACAGGTGCAATGACTGTGAGCTTGCTTCGGATATCGCTCAAGAGGCATTCGTAAAGATTTGGGAGAAAAATTTCGACTATCATCCTCAAAAGACTAAAAGCCTAGTGTACAAAATTGCCAATGAGCTTTGGATCAGCCAGTATCGAAAATCCATTTCCGCAAAAAAATACCAGCTAGCACTGTCCTATGATGATTTAAACGCGGATAATGAACATAATTTGGAATACCAAGAATTAAAAGAAAACTATGAAGCAACACTATCCATGTTGCCTTTAAATCAACGAGAAGTTTTTTTAATGAGCAGAATGGAAGAGTTGACCTACAAGGAGATTGCTGGACGACTGGACATTGGCGTCAAAGCCGTAGAAAAAAGAATGTCACTCGCCTTAAAAGAACTCCGAAAAGCATTGAGTTATGAAGAACAATAAGAACATAGAGGATCAAGAGAAAGAACTATTCTCTCAACTCAAACCAAGTTATTCCAAAAGTAAGGAAGATGTTTGGGCGAGCCTGGAGAAGACCATTACTGAAGATCAGACTGTTCAGAAAACGAAGACAATTCGTTTTGTATGGTTGAAATATTCTGCAGCTGCTTCTATTCTAATCGCTATAGGTTTGGGATTATTCGCTCGTTTATATACAACCACAGTTGACGTTCCCGCTGAACAAAACTCGCAACACACCTTACCAGATGGATCTATTGTCTTTCTTAATGCTGAGTCATCCATCAACTATCATCCGTATTGGTGGAGTTTCAATCGTGAAGTTGAATTGAATGGTGAAGCTTTTTTTGAAGTTGAAAAAGGAGAAACTTTCAGTGTGCTGAGCTCAATGGGTAGCGTTGAAGTATTAGGAACAAGTTTCAATATTTACAACCGAGATCAAACATACACAGTTTATTGCAAGACAGGTAAAGTTCGTGTTCAGAATCAGCAAGCGAACGAAGTAATCCTTAAACCAGGGCAAGTTACAAACGCAGAAAGCCTTGCTCGAGAAACAACGGAGGATTTGAATTCGGAACAGATCATGTCTTGGAGATTAAATAAATTTCTTTACAATACCACACCTCTTACAAAAGTACTTGAGGATTTCGAGCGTCACTATGGAATAAAAATAGATATTCATATGAACCACATTAACGAACTGCATTATACAGGTCTTTTCAAACGTGACATTGGTGCTGAAAAAGCATTGGAAATTGTTTCCTTTAGCTTCGACTTAATTATCGAAAAGACAAAAGAAAACACTTATCTTGTAAAGCAATAATTTGGCAGTAATTTGAAAATTCATTTTTTTCTCACTTTCTGGTTGAGCTTTTTCATCAGCAGTAATAGCATTAGTCAAACGATCTCTCTTGATTATGATAATGTTTTGCTGAATGAAATCCTTTTAGATCTCAACTCTCGTTATGGCGTTCAGGTTTCTATAAGTTCAAAGCTATCATCGAAATGTAATGTTTCAATTCATCAAACAGTTACCTCGATGGATAAGGCAATCGACCTACTTGCAAAAAAATGTGAGCATGATGTTCAGAAAATTGGACAGGTGTATACCTTTCGAAAAAAGAAAAAGAAAACTCCTAAAATCACAAAAACAAAGCGCCGAAAACGATTCTTATTTCAAGGTGAAATTCTTGATAAGGAAACAATGGAACCTCTATCCTATGTGAAAATCTCAATTGGAAACAGTAACATAAAAAGTGGTCAAAAAGGAAGGTTCAGTTATTATAGTTATAAGAGTATTGAACTATTTGGAATGAAGCAACTTGGATACGCAATTGTAGATACGACACTATCGCATGGCAACAAGCACATTCTTCTTCTCTCAACTACCATACAAGAAATTGAGGAAATAAATATCATTCATACAAAACCCTTAGAGACATACAATGTTACCTATGGCGATGAGCTGGGACGAATTCAATTGAACAATGTTGGAACAAAATTCATTGCTGGAAGTAATAACAACCTTGTATTTAACAATCTACGTATGTATCCAGGCATAATGGCCGCTGGAGAATCAAGCTCTGACTTTATCATTTGGGGAAGTAGCCCTGGTCAAGGTCAAATAACGTATGATGGTATCACGCTTTTTAATAGTGCGGGAATGAATGGCGATTTAGGTAGGGTGAACCCATTAATGATTAAAAATATTCAAGTATACAAAGGCGGATACAACGTCAATATTGGAGACCGAGTAGGATCCGTAATCAATATTAATAGTAAAGGTGGTTCAAAGAAGAGTGCTGGTGCGATTAATCTGGACAATCAGATGGCAAGCTTGTATCTTTCTGTGCCTCTTTTCAAAAAGACATCAACTCTTCAGATTGCAGCTCGAAAGTCTTATTACCAACTATTGAATCTTCAAGAAAAATTCACATGGAGTAAAAACAATTTTGTTTACCCAACATATGACTATGGTGACTTAAACCTTAAGTTCACAGCTGTTCTGAAAAATCGAGACAGAATTCAAGTTAGCTCAATCGCAAGCATGGATGATTATAATGAGTATTTGGATAAAAAGGAATTGTCGACTTATTCTTCTCATTTATCCTCAAAATCATATCAAGTTGGAAGTTCTATCAATTACGTTCATAATTGGAAGAAAGGAGGAATCACTCGAACGCTTCTGACGCAAAGTATGTTCAGACCAAATGAATCATTCACCTCAACTTATACGGATTTAACAAACACGAGTGATACGTATTCATTTAGCAGAGAAAATGGAATAGACGAATACCAATTTCGAATTGAACATTCATTATCCGCTACACCAAAGAATAAGTTGGATTTTTCGGTTGCATTTATTCACAATCGAAGTAATTTTTATGAACTTGAAAGTTCAACAGAGCTTAAAAACTATGATCATACTGCCAATAGGTTTTCGGCTTATGTTATGGACAATTTTTCTGTTTGGAAACGTCTACACTTACAATTTGGCTTGAAGAGTGATGTTCTATTAAATCAATTGAAACCATATTTACAACCTCGGATAAATGGCAAAGTCGAAGTGACAGAAAATTGGAACATCAATTTTGGACTGGGAGTTTATAATCAATTTGTTTCGAAAGTTCAACTTATAGATTCTTCTGGAACTCGATCCTTAATCTGGTCCTTAGCCGATGAAATACATGCACCAGTTCAGCAATCTGTGCACAATGTTATAGGTGCTTCCTATCTCGGTAAGTCTCTAGAATTAGGACTTGAGGGATACTACAAAACATTCCGTGGAATTAGTCGCTATACAGCAAACGATTCATTATACAATTCCGAAACAATCAGTGGATTTGGATACGGCGTTGATCTTTTTTCGAAACTAAGATTTAAAACTCATGAAATCATGATCTCCTATTCACTAGGGCAATTCTATGAGTTTGGAGATTCGAAAGATGCTTCGAGTACAATTTCTGAAGCAGAACAAAGTCAACTTCACGAAATAAAAACGTCGTTGAATCTACATTTTAAACCTATTACAGTTAGTTTATCAGGTGTTTACGGCTCGGGGTTTAAAATTTTTGATCACGAAGATAATCTGAAATTCTATTCTAGAATAGACGTGGCAGTTAAGTACTCCAAAAGACTGAAAAAGAATTTATTGAGTACAGGGATTTCCATTCTTAATCTGCTCAACACTTCTAATACCAGACTATTCCGAAAAACAAATTTTTCGGATAACTCAAGTTATTCTACATTAGGGATTCCCTTCTTGCCTACCGTGTTTTTCAATTTTAATTTCTAATACTTTTAGAGTTCTTTAAGTTTCAATCATTAGCCATATACAATCGAGATATCAAAATTGACTGAAACTGCATAACTTTGGGGTGCATTAAAAATAATGACCTGTATAAAGAAGAAAGCTGAAAACTAAATATAGATTATTAATAGTTATATTTGAGTTAAATAAAAAAATGAAGCACCTCTTAATCATACAGTTACTAATCTCAAGTTTAGCTGTTAATGCTCAAACAAATGATGGCTTTTTGCACGATGGCATAGACCGAAGCTTTATCTATTACACGCCCTCATCATGGACACAAAATGAATCCTTGCCTGTTCTTTTTGTATTGCACGGTTTAACACAAGATGCGAATGGTATAATGAACATAACTGAATTTAATGACATTGCAGAAGCAAACAACTTCATTGTCTGTTATCCTAATGGAATTAATGGGGCGTGGAATGCTAACATGAACATCACTGCCTCTCAAGCAGACGATATTGGATTCATCGAAGAGCTAGCCGCATACATGCAAAACAACTTTAACACAGATCCTTCGAAGCAATATCTGTCTGGCTTCTCTAATGGTGGTTTTATGAGTCATAAAATCGCATGCGAATCCAGCCAATGTTTTGCGGCAATAGCAACAGTTTCGGGGAACATGAGTGATACTGTAGACATGAACTGTAATCCAATTCACCCTACATCTGTACTCCATATTCACGGCACTGCCGATCCGGTTGTGATCTATTCTGGAAGTCCTACAACGGGTGTTTCGGTGGATGCTACAATCGAAAAATGGCAAATGTTTTTAGCGTGTGATGCTACACCTATAACTACAGATATGCCTAATAATGTATTATTGGACTTCTCTTCTCCGCAACGTATTGTTTATCAGAATTGTGGCGCTAGCTCACTTGAGCTGATAAAAATAACTGGTGGAGGCCATCAATGGCCTGGAATTGTAACCTTAATTGGTGGGCTTGGAAACATTAATATGGACTTTTATTCTCCCCAAGTTATTTGGGATTTTTTGGACGGAAAAGCATGTTCTGAAACGATTGGAATTCCTGACATTTCAAGTAATGAAACAAAGCATTTAATTAAAATAGTTGACCTTATGGGTAGGGAAACGAAATTGAAACTTAATACACCGTTGATTTTACTTTATAGTGATGGAACTCGAGAGCGTGTGATGAAAATAGACGAATAATACTCCCTTACAGCTCAGTTATTAGAGAATGGAATAAACTTTTATGCTATATTCCGCTTCTAATTGTTAATTACAGCCTAAAAACCATAATTATGAAACCTTTATTGATTAGCCTGTATAAAGCAAATGGTCGTATTGTGAAAAGCCAAGCCTCTGAAACAATTGCTCAGAGGCTTAAAAATTACTTTTGATAAACCGCCTACTCATTTTAGCATTTTCCTTGATGAAAGTAATCGTATAGATTCCTTCGGTGATTTCCCCGAGGTCGAGTGCTCCAGAGTTACCAAAGATATTTGCGGTGAGCACTTCTCGGCCTAGTTGATCGGTGATTGAAATGCGTTCGAAGCCAATCAATGTTTCATACAAAAGTTCACTGCTTGTCGGGTTTGGATAAATTTTAATGATCTCGCTTGGATCCATTTCAACAATCCCATTTGTAAGGCAGTCGTAATCTCTCAATCTTACACTTAAGGAATCGAAATAACTATCGTTATCATTTCCTGCTAACCGTGTGCCTTCAAGAACAACTCGTAAAATCCTAGTAGAAAAAGGAACCAATTCATATGCAGACTTTAACAACCATTCAGGAGTCGTGTTCGAAATTACCGTACTCGTCCCAAGAAGCGAATTATTGTCATCTAAAAATTCGAGGTGCATTTCTGGCAGATCGTTATTTGAAGCCCAAGTTCTCATATATCCCGAATATTCAACTTGGCAATTCCCATCGTCTATTTCTGTTGCGTATGCACTTATATCAATGATTTGACTCGCTAACCCTGCTGTTTGTTCATTTGCACAAACTCCGCCAACAGCAAAGAAATAATTTCCTTGATATACTGGAACCGACCCACATTCATTGTCTATTAAGGATTCAATGTCGCCTATCCAGCTTAAAGTTCCAGATTCCGCATCTCCATTTTGCAACAGATTACCAGTAATGTAATTTGCCGGAGTAGTGTTAAAACTCAAAGGATCAGACCAATCACTCCAAGTTAAATTACTGTTTCTATAGCGAACACGCCAGCAGTATAATGTATTCGCCATTAAGAACACTTCGTCTTCATCGGTCAAGTCATCATTGACCTGTGTATCTACTTCGTTGTACCAATTCATGGATTGTTTCCAGACATTTTGAACACTAGTGACGCTAAAATCGCACCCCTCCACAATTTGCCAATGCGATGCTTGATGAGTGTTTGTTCCATTGCTAAATGCTGAAGCATTGAATTCGATGCAGGATAGATCGTTTTCACCAACAGGAGTGATTCCAATAGGCATATCAGGCGCTGTTGAAAAGCGTTTTATGGTAATTTCATCACTCAAAGTGTTGTCTTCGTATATGTTCTCATCTCCTTGAGAGTAGCGCTTGAGCACAAATTTTGGATCAGCACCTGCTTCAACTTCTACCATCACAAAACCATATTCATCTTCGCTGAGCACGAACTCATCATAATCTGCATTCGGAAATTCGCCCCAATTATCAATTGCTCCTCCAGCAGTGGCGGCATTTACCCAAAGGTGGTTATGGTCTCTTGATTGTCCTCGCGAATACGCATGTGTATGGCCGAAAAAGTGAATGGAAGGCTTATTGTAGGTTGTTGAAAAGCTTTCTAATATGGCAATAATGTCTCCGGTAAAATCCAATTCACCCGGCAGCCAAAGCTCTGACTTATATGGGTGATGCAATTCAGCAAACACAAAGTCTATTGTGGTATCCGCGCCTGCATCACTCAACATATTTTCTAGCCAAAGGAGCTGTGAAGCTAAATCAGCATTCGGGCTGTTTGAGTTTAATCCTACAATTCTGAGATTGGAAATGTCTTTGTACCACCACTCTTCAGGGTTAGATGGTGAGCCGTTCAATGGTAGGTCAGAGTAATCAAGAAACAAGGAAATGCCAGTACCATAATATTCATGATTTCCAGGAACGGGATAGGTTGGCACATATGGTGTAATTCCTACGGAAGGTGTCAAATATGTGTCCCGCCATGATGAATAGGTTCCAGTAGCAACTAAATCACCCGGAATGAGAATTGCTTCTATGTCTTCCATGCCATTTGGATAGTTAGCATTTGCTACAGGAATGATTCCCGAATTGATAATCGTTTCAAATACATTTGGATTGGAACCATCTCTTTGCATATCAGACATGGCGACAATATTCAACGATTTTTCTGAAGTCTTTGTAGGGTGTGTTTTAAAGAAATAAGTTACTGATTCTGCACCTGTAAATGTCCTTACTTTATAGAAATACTTGGTGTCGTCATTTAAGCCTGTTATCAAAGCAGTATGAATTCTGTTGTTCCCCTCCCCGCTAATTGAAGCACTTGTGACAGTATTGGTTAAGGTTGCGGCTGTCACTCCCCAATCGACATAACCATCGTTTGCCACATCTGTTTCCCACATTACAGTCATACTCGTAGGGCTGCCATTTTGAAGGTATGGAGCGACAACAATGTTTTGCGAAAAAGAGATAAGTGTTAGACAGCAAGCAACAGAAATGGCTATTAAGTGACGTTTGAAATTAGAAAACGAAGCTGTCATTGCGCAGAATAAATTGTAAGTTACAATGTAAGCATTTAGTTTGAATTTTAATCCAACATGATTCTAGAGGGAAGACATACAATGCTATGCTCAAGTCATTTAAAGAAAATCACTACTGCCATCTATAGCTAAAACGATGTATACTCTATTGCTTAAATCTCGCCTAGAATGAAAAATCAATCAAGTTCGCAAGTTCATTCTCCAAAATTAATTCTATCTTTATTCATATGAAACAGCTTAACGCTGCAACATAGAGTTCTTAATAATTTGAAATAAGTGGCAAGTCTTTTCTGATAAAAAAAATACAATTCAAAATCAAATGATTAGATTCTTTAAAAACGCTTCTTTGGTGAGCTTAGCCACAATAATCTAACAAAAAATGAATCAACTAGAAAAAAACTACGATGTTATTATTGCAGGAGCTGGAATTGCTGGTAATGTCTTGGCAACAATTTTTGCAAAAAACAACCTGAAAGTTTTATTAATAGAGCAGGGTAAACACCCTAGATTTGCTCTTGGCGAAGCTATGTTGCCACAAAGCGCCATCTGGGCCTGGATCATTGGAGAATATTATGGAATAGAAGAAATTCAACACCTGAGCCATGCAGATAGAATTATTGATAATATCACGGAACAATGTGGAATAAAACACTCAATTGGATTCATATACCATGAGCCGGGGAAAACACCAAACGCAGACACAATTCACCAACTAATTCCTCCGCGAATGCCCTTTTACTCTGAAAGCCACTTACTTAGAGAGGATATAGATCATTATTTACTTAAAGTAGCCAAAGCTTCTGGAATAGATTATTTAGAGGAAACAGTAATTACTAATCTAGCAATACAAGAAGAAAAAGTAACTGTTGTTGCAAACGAAACGAAGTACCACGCAAAATATTATATTGATTCTTCCGGTAAAAATTCGTTATTAGCAAAACAAAAAAAATATAGAAATTTAGAGTCTGGGTTAACAACAAATTCCCGTGCAATATTCACACATGTTGAGGGATTAGAGCCAATAGATTCTTTAATAAAAGAACAAGACCATCCTAAACAAACCAATGAATTGCATGAAGGCACACTTCATCATGTTTTTGATGGGGGCTGGATTTGGGTGATTCCATTCAGCAACTACAAGAGGTCCTCTTCTAAATTGGCAAGTGTTGGAATCATGTTAGATACCGAGAAATTTCCTCTAAACAGTGAGTTGAGTGCTGAAGATGAGTTTCTTTCTATTATTAATAAGTTTCCTATGATAAGCGCCCATTTAAAACCTACAAAAAATGTTAGGCCTTGGATAAGAACAGAGCAAATTCAATATTCTGCTAACCAATCAGTTGGTCATAGACATATGATCACCAACAATACGTTTGGATTTGTAGATGCTCTTTATTCCAATGGTCTTGTAAATACTTTTGAATCTGTTTTTTACGCATCAAAAATTATTCTCAAAGCATTTAAAGATGATAACTTTTCGGAAGACCAATTTAATCCGATTGAGACACTGCAAAAGAAACAATTGAAAGATTCAGATGTTATGGTTTCTAATGCCTATTTAGCAATGAAAAGCTTTAAAACATGGAACGCTTGGACTCAACTTTGGTTAGGCCAAGTGCTGTTTCATGACCTTTGTTTACAAAGACTCTGTTTTCAATATTTCGAACATGGAGACAAAAAAGTATTTGAGAAACTTATCATTGACGGAAGGCCAGGTGATGATGCCCCTTTTATGGCGGATAAAACAAAAATGTTCGATAAAATAGAAAAAACACTTCATGCTCTTAAAAAGGGCACCATTAATGAAGAAGAGGCTAGCAAGTCTATGCTTGAGCAACTTAACGCCCAAAGCTGGCTTCCAAAACATGTTTATGGATGGGGAAGTTCTTCGGCTAGAAATGTAGACTTCTCAAACATGGACCTTGTAGGGAGTCTCATCGGATGGGGAATGAATGACGCTCCAGAAAATATAAAAGCCGAATTATTCGATTTTAAAGTTCCTTTTTAACTTGAAATAAATGGAACGTCTTTCACATAAGAAAACAACTTTAATTAATTTGATTAAATAACATTCTCACACAAAAACTAAGGGGCATTAAATGTTCTGTTTAGGAACCGATTATAAACAATGACATTAAAAAAAGACATACTTTACAATTCTCTATTCATAAGTATATTGTCTATTTATGCTGTTGAGGTGTGTCCTCACGTCTCAAAATTAGGGCTCTTAATTACCTGTATTAGTTTCTTAATAGTCTTAGTACCCCTTTTCGTTTTGCGATATCAAATTTCGAATAGGACAAAAAATAAAACCCGCCTTTTCATTATAAACCTCTCCTATTTTGTCGTTATAGGAATAGTTGTTGGTCTATTCAATTTTTTACACCGAGAATATCCGATTGAAAGCGCGTTAAAAATAATCACCGGAGCTTTATTTATAGGGATAATCAACTCTATTATCTACAGCTTAGAATACCCTTTTATCAAAACAAAGCTACGAATGTCTTTTATAAGCAGAATTTCGTTGTTTCTAGTCCTCATACTTGTTATGATTGGTACGGTATGGGTCTTATTAATGAAGGAAAATTTATCGCTCTTTAATGCGGTCCAAAATGGATCAATGATAAATTTGGTGTCAAGTATTATTATTGAGACGCTTTTCGTAATGGCTATAATGATCCTTTATTTCTTTAGGATAATATACTTATACAAGTATATTTTGCAATCAGGAATTCGATGTCAAATAGAAAGTTTAAATGAGGTCCGAAAAGACAATTTAAATGTAATTTTGCCCAGGTTTTCGAATGATGAGTTTTCAATTATTAGTGACGAGGTCAATCAAATGATTAATCGGTTGAGGCAAGGAGAAAAAATCAAAGGTGCCTTTGAAAAAGTAACTGGACAGAACGTTGATTCAGATGTTATAGGACGAATTTCAAAAGGTGATTTCACTTCAGAACAAAAAGAGATGGCGGTGCTTTTTTCTGATATAAAAGGATTCACCGCTTTATGTGAAAAGTCCGAGCCAAAACAGTTCGTTATTGATTTAAATAATCACTTTGAATTAATGGTGCAAGCTATTAAGGATTTTGACGGTACTATCAATAAGTTTATTGGTGATGCAGTTTTAGTGTGCTTTGAGGGTCCAGAATCCTGTAATCAAGCAGTTAAAGCATCATTAAGGATGATTGAAAAGTCTAATTTCAAAATTGGTGTAGGAATAAATCATGGTCAGTTACTCGCGGGTTTACTTGGATGTCAAGAAAGACTAGAATACTCAATTATTGGAAGTGTCGTAAACAAATCAGCTAGACTAGAGTCTGCCACAAGAACATTGAACGCCGACATTGTTATCAGTGAATCCACGGCAATAAATATTAGTGAAAAGAACATTAAAGGTTTTAATAAAACATCAATCGCTTTGAAAGGATTTGAGGAAAATGAGACAGTCTATTATAAATAATTTACAATAAAATGGAAAACTTACTAAATTTAACACAAATGATCGTAGCAATCTCTGTTGCTTATGTTTGGACTTTCAGATTTCATAATGTCGAAAAGGAATTCAAACAATTCGGGTTAAGTAATTTAATCCGAAATTTAATCGGGGCGACAAAAATTTCTTTAGCTACATTGCTTGTCGTGGGTGTTTGGTATTCATCATTAATCTTTGTTCCATCTCTTCTTATGGGGCTGTTAATGATTGGTGCTCAATATTTTCATTTCAAAATAAGCAATCCGTTTATTAAGCATTTACCCTCTCTAATTCTTTTGATTTTATGTGCTTTGATGGCTGTATTATCGATGTAATAACAAACCATGTTTCTAGATACAGCCTGTATTTTAATCTCCAGTTTGTCCTTTTTTGGTTATGTTGTTTCCTACTTCATATCACCACACATGAAAATAGAATTTAAAAGGTTTGGATTAGGAAAGATTGGTTTATTAACAATAATATTAGAATTTATTGGAGCTGTCGGTTTAATCGTAGGGCTTAAATTTAACCCGCTTTTAGTAGTTTCCTCTTTTGGTCTTGCTATACTTATGCTTGTTGGCTTAATCGTGAGAATAAGACTAAAAGATACCATATGGGTTTCTTTACCAGCTTTACTTTTTATGGGGTTAAATACTTATATCTTTTGGGTGTCAATAAATTAGCATAAATTCATCAATTGAACTTATAGAGTCGTTAGCAAAACCATATCTAAAGAAGTATAATCAATTGGCTGGTAACAATTAATGAAATCAAAAAAGAATTTGGCCTATACAAAGACGAGTTGGAGCTCTTTTAAAATAGTAATGGCAACTCGCCGTTTTTAGGCGGTATTAAAGCTCCCATTTATAAGAAAAGTTAATAATGACAAGTAGTTTCTAAATCGTTATTAACTTACCCTTCTATACTTCAACTCTATCTTATTTAACAATGATCCTAAGTTGTCCGATATGATCCGCTGTCTGCACTGTTACCATATAAATACCTGAAGGAATAGCGCTAATATCATAGGACAATTGTGCCGCTCCGAATGATTTAACGATTCTTCCACTCATCTCTAATACTTGAACTGATTCGATGACGTTATCAGAAATCAATTGGAATGATTCTGAAACGGGGTTTGGATAAAGCACCATGTTTTCTAATCCTTTTTCATCTATAGAAAGACAGCCATCTACAATTATTGTTTGAACTTCCTCACCAATACATCCTGTAACCATATCAGTATAAGTATATGACAATATATGCGATCCTATTCCTGCGACAGAAGGGTCAAATGTTAACCCTACTATACCTGGCCCTGAATAAACCCCACCAATTGGCAAACCTCCGCTAACGGGGAATGCTGCCGTATAATCACAAACATCATCGAGTGCCAAGAATGAAACGCTCGGAGAAGGATTAACTATAATTGATCCACTAGCTTCTCCTGAACACCCATTTCCATCAGTAAAAAAATAGGTAACATTATGAGTTCCTGCTCCTGCAACTGCTGGATCAAATACTCCTCCTGTAATTCCGGGGCCAGTATAAGTTCCTCCCGATGGAGATCCAGCTGTTAAAGTATAGAA
>CAJQQA010000131.1 GCA_905480355.1 uncultured Flavobacteriales bacterium
CAACCGCCTAAAACGGGGTGCAATATTACGAATATTTTCTGATATGACCAGCTATTCGAATATTTTTTTGACAAATTTATAACTTTTTTTCCATCCAAGTCATTTTTCAATCTGAATATTTAGAAGAATGTGTTGAATTTACTTAAATTTGAAGAAAAATTGAATTATGTCAGTGCACAACGACGTTAAGAAAATAACTACTCATATTCTTCAACAAATGAAGGAGGACGGTGAGAAAATCAGCATGTTAACAGGCTACGATTTTTCAATGGCGAGAATTATTGATACAGCTGGTATTGATGTGATTTTAGTTGGTGATTCTGCATCAAATGTCATGGCAGGACATGAAACAACTTTGCCCATTACTCTAGATCAAATGATTTATCATGCTTCATCTGTTGTTAGAGCTGTTAAACGCGCATTGGTTGTTGTAGATCTTCCATTTGGTTCATATCAAGGGAATTCTATTGAAGCGCTATCAAGTGCTATTCGTATTATGAAAGAGTCGGGTGGACATGCCGTAAAAATGGAAGGTGGACAAGAGATTCTCGAATCAATTAATCGGATATTAACCGCAGGGATACCTGTAATGGGACATTTAGGCTTAACACCACAGTCTATATACAAATTTGGAACATACGTCGTTAGAGCAAAGGAAAATGAGGAAGCAGAACAGTTAATTGCTGATGCTAAAGCCTTAGAGGCCGAAGGTTGTTTTGCAATTGTTTTAGAAAAGATTCCAGCTCAATTAGCGAGCCGTGTTGCAAAAGAAATTAAAATACCAATAATCGGTATTGGTGCTGGTAATGGTGTGGATGGACAGGTTTTAGTCGTTCATGATATGCTTGGTATTAACAATGAATTCAATCCACGTTTTTTAAGAAAATACCATAACCTGTATCAAGAAATGCTGGGTTCTTTTGAAAATTACATAGAAGACGTAAAGTCAGGTGATTTCCCAAATGAGTCGGAGCAGTACTAAATTCTAGGGTTAAAGAAACTTTATTTTTTTCTGGCCTTCGCATGTGCTTCTTATAAACAAGTACACGTAATTTATTCGCTTAAATAAATTGGAATTGGGGCCTTATCAATCAGTGTTATTTAATTACACTTGAAGTTATTACAAAATCGACTCTTCGGTTCGCTAATTCATCTTCTTCCGTTTTTTCAGGAAATATTAGTGGTTTTTCATCGCTATAACCTTTGTAGCTTAATCGGGTTTCGTCAATCCCACTTTTTGCGAGTATTTTGTAGACCTTACGTGCACGCAATTTACTTATTCGATAACTAGGTCCACAGCATACATGACCTCTTATATGAACAGACCACAATGGATTCTTCTTTAGTAATTCTACCAGGTCTTGAATCATGTATTGATAATTCGCGTTTAAGTCTGTTGTACTTCCAATGTATTTTATATCAAGTTCATATAAGGTTTGATTCTCTTTGAGAACGTCAGGAATGAACGCTTCTTTCTGAGCTGAAACACCAGATATCAATAGAATAAAAAAGAGGGTGATCTTTTTGCTTAGACAAGTCATTAAATTATTTTTTCTTGAATAAGAAACGAAAACCCCAAATGAGTATAATTGCACCTAAGGTTGACGTAATGATTGATCCAAGCCAATCTGAATCGATTGAAATGTTTAAAGCATTGAAAATCCAATTACCCAGATGTCCGCCAATAATTCCTAAAATAATATTTAGCAAAACACGACTTGATTTAGCGTTCATGATTTTACTTGCCAGCCAACCAGCAAAAGCACCAATAAGTATAGGAATCAATACAGACATCGATTGTTTTTTCTTGTTAAGATACAAATAATGTTGAAAGCTTAGGGATAATGAAGAATTCCTCCTCGAGTATCTTTTTTTGCTCCTGTCACGATGGCAAGGGTATTGGGACAATTAGCAAGGAATAAGGCACCTAAAAAGCCAAAGATTAGAGCTTCTTTAAATTCAATCAATTCTTTGTTTGGGACAATAATGTTCCCATTAAAATGATGTTCGATACGTTTCATGAGAAAGTCGTTATAAACTCCACCACCAGTTACTAATAATCGATTAGCGAATAATTCATTAAGTGAATTCCCTATTTGATACGCAACATGCTCAATAATTGTGCGCAATTGATCCTCTGAAGAATTTATTTCTTCAATTATAGGGTAGAAATGTTCGTTTAACCATTCTACACCGATTGATTTTGGTGGGGTTTGTTGATAGAAAGCTAAAGAATTAAGTTTTTCAAGTGCAACTTCATCAATAACACCTTTTCTCGCATTATTTCCTTTATAATCAAATTCAAAGCCAAGATTCCCTATGCATTTGTTGAGCGGTAAATTTGCCGGAGAAATATCAAAAGCAATTATGGAAGAAGATAGAATACAACAATTTGCAAAGCCCCCCAAGTTTAAAAATGCATCTGCATGGCTCGAAAAAAGCAAAGAATCTCCTATCGGAACCAAAGGGGCACCTTGACCTCCAGCAATAACGTCTTTCTGTCTGAAGTCATTGATTACTTTAAGTTTTGTGTGAAAAGCAATTGTATCTCCGCAGCCAATTTGGTAAGTATATCCTTTTTCTGGTTGATGAAAAATTGTATGCCCATGTGAAGCGATGGCATCTATTTCTGACCGATCTATTTTGTGTTCCTCGATGAAGATATTTACTTCTTGTGCATAAAATAGACCAAGCTGCTTATCTAAAACAAGTAACTCATTTGCAGAATAATTATAACTTTTTTTGAGTTTATTTAAAATTTTAGAAGGAAACGTAACTGATTTTACGTGAATTAATGAGTAACTCCATTCTTCATCAGGACTGATAGAATAACTGCAACACGATATATCCAGACCGTCCATAGACGTTCCAGACATCAAACCAATTAAAGTATATGAAGTCATTATAGAATAAAGGTAAAAATATAAAGTAAAAATATTAAATTTGCAATGCAAGAATTATTTAAAAAAGAGATATGAATTTTGAATTAACAGAAGAACATAAAGCAGTTAGAGATGCAGCAAGAGATTTTGCTCAAAATGTTTTAAAGTCAGGAGTAATTGATAGAGATGAGGAACAACGTTTTCCTGTTGAAGAAATTAAACAACTTGGAGAGTTAGGTTTTATGGGAATGATGGTTGATCCAAAATACGGAGGTTCGGGTATGGACACTTTGTCATACGTTTTGGCGATTGAAGAGATTTCAAAAGTTGATGCTTCTACATCTGTTTGTTTGTCTGTGAATAATTCATTGGTTTGTTGGGGCTTAGAGGCTTTTGCTTCAGAAGAACAAAAACAAAAGTACTTAGTGCCACTTGCAAAAGGTGAGAAAATAGGCGCTTTCTGTTTGTCTGAGCCCGAAGCTGGTTCAGATGCAACATCTCAATCAACAACAGCTATTGATCACGGTGATCATTATATTTTGAATGGTACAAAAAACTGGATTACAAACGGTTCTTCAGCATCGACTTATATCGTAATTGCTCAAACTGATGCGGCAGCAGGTCATAGAGGAATTAATGCTTTCATTATTGAACGTGGGATGGAAGGTTTTATCGTTGGTGCAAAGGAAAATAAATTAGGTATTAGAGGGTCTGATACACATACATTATTATTTAATGATGTAATAGTGCCGAAAGAAAATAGAATAGGTGAAGATGGATTCGGATTCAAATTTGCAATGAAAGTTTTGGCTGGTGGTAGAATTGGGATTGCATCTCAAGCATTAGGAATTGCTGGTGGAGCATTTGAATTAGCTACTGCATATTCGAAAGAAAGAAAAGCATTTGGTAAAGAGATTAGTAAGCACCAAGTAATTGCATTCAAATTGGCTGACATGGCCACAGATATTGAAGCCGCTAAATTATTAGTGTACCGTTCAGCTGTTGATAAGGATATGGGAAGAAATTATGACCAATCTGGAGCAATGGCGAAATTGTATGCTTCAAAGGTAGCAATGGAACACACGGTAGAAGCAATCCAAATTCATGGTGGATACGGCTTCGTTAAAGAATACCATGTGGAGCGATTAATGAGAGATGCGAAAATCACTCAAATCTACGAGGGGACTTCTGAAATTCAAAAAATTATAATTTCTAGAAATATTTTGAAAGATTAAACTTCAAAATAGTTTCACTAGGAAAGGATGATTGTTCATCCTTTTTTTTGTATTAATATTTTAAGAATAGCTAATGAATAATTATCTTGAGATTCAAGGCTAATTTTAATCTCAGAACAGATAAATTCGAATTAAGATATAACGTGCTAAAAAAGAAAATGACTTAGAGTGAGTCTTCTAATCTTGAAAGTCCGATGCTATTAGAGCCCTTGATTAGAATTAATTTCTCATGAATTGGAAATAATGCAATAAATTTAAGCAGTTCTTCAACGGTGATGAATTTCTTTAGGAGTGCTGTAGAAGAAAGTTTTGAAAATTCTTCGCCAACAACATGAGCTTGTAGGTTCAGTGTTTCGAGTAAAGTAATTATTTTTTGATGCTCTAAAGCCGACTCGGGTCCTAATTCTTTCATATCTCCAAGAATACAAATCTTATTAGTACTAGTATTCATGGCAAAGCTATCCAGTGCAGACTCCATACTCGTTGGATTTGCATTGTAACAATCTAGAATCAAAGTATTCGAGGCGGTCTCTTTCACCTGAGAACGCTTATTTTCTGGCGAGTAATCAATTAAAGCCTTGGAGATTGATTCATTACGAATTTTAAAAGAATGTCCAATGGCTGTCGCAGCTAAATAGTTGTAAAAATTATATTTGCCAACCATTTTTAATTTTAGTGTAGGGGAGTGGTAACTGTTCGAACTCCATTTCATTTCAACAAATGGGGACAAGTCAGTTAATTCTCCCACAATATTACCTGTGTCTGTCGTTCCATAACTATAAGAAGTTGTTGTAATAGGGCGAATTTTATTGAGAACTCTATCGTCAGCATTGATGAATAATACGCCATTATTTTTTTCTATAGAATCGTAAAGTTCTTTTTTAGTTTGAATAACACCCTCTAAGTCTTTGAACCCTTCTAGGTGAGCACGTCCGATATTCGTTATTATACCATGTGTTGGTGAAGCAATCCTGCACAACTCTTCTATATCTCTGGGTTTATTAGCCCCCATTTCAATAATCGCGATTTCATGCTCTGCCGTCAGTCTAAGTAGGGTGAAAGGGACACCCAAATGATTATTTAAGTTTCCGATGGTTGCTAGTACGTTGTATTGTTCTGAAAGTACTTTGTGAACCAATTCTTTAGTTGTTGTTTTCCCATTACTGCCAGTGATTCCTATGATAGGAATGTCAAATTTCATTCTATGGAAATGCGCTAATTCGTGTAAATACAGAACGCTACTTTCAACGTAGGTCATGTGAGTATTTTTTTTGTAAAAAGCCTTATCATCAACAATAACATGAGATGCGCCATGTTCTAATGCTTTTTCTGCGAAGGTATTGCCATTAAAATTATCTCCCTTGATACAGATAAATAGACAATTGGCGTTTATTTTTCGTGTATCAGTAGAGATACCAGAAGAATTATAGAAAACATCAAAAGAATTGCTCATAGAATAAAATTAAGAAACTATTC
>CAJQQA010000132.1 GCA_905480355.1 uncultured Flavobacteriales bacterium
AAAAACTCCATGAAAATAAAATGTAACTAAGCCTAGCTATATGCCCAAATTAATCTGTTTTAGTACTGGGTCAATTAATCGATAATGATTTTGAATTCCATAATATATGCTACTAAAAACTGTGAGTATAAAAATGATGACTCCAAAAATCCCTGTTTCACTTATGTAAGTCAGGTATTCAGAGTGGGCATTCCCTCTATCTCCCATGTTGGTTGAAATGTAAGTTTTATTACTTAACGTTTGAAATTGATTGTATTCAAATTGGTAAGTGCCAGGACCATACCCTAATAAAGGACGTTCTTCAAACATTCGAACAGCACAAATCCATCTATTTATTCTCTCTAAATTTGAAGCGTCTGATTTTAAGTTAGTTACAGAACTGAAATGATTAACAATTTCTCCATCGTTACTCACTGCTTCATTTTGCTTAATTGAGTCATAAATAGAATTCCACAATGAAAAAACCACGACTAAAGAAAGTCCAAGCCCAATTAAAATTGATTTAAAAGCAACTTTATAGCGTAACAAAACACTAAATAAATACGCAACAATTAAACTTAAGATTGCTGCTCTCGAAAGAGCTAAAATCTCAGATATTATTACTAAAAAGGCTAAAATAAATAAAGCCCATCGAGACCAGTACGAGAATTTAAATACTTTATTTTTCACAACCAAAATAATTAGAATTGGGATTATAAAAGCCAGGCATGCACCATATATTGTGTGATCGTTGAAATAAGGTTGACATATACTAAAGACAACTCTGGGGTTAAAAGAGTGATGAATATGATTCCTAAATGTAAAATAGATGACAGGAAGCAGTCCTACTGAATATAATACCCATGGCTTGATCAATTCTCGTTTATTAAATAATTGGCTTGTTATCACATAAAAGCTAGCAATAAAAACAAACCGAATCAATACTCTCTTTAATGATACGTCGATATGCGTTCCAGTTATTGAAGTGAAAAACTGAACGATTAAATCTATTATTAGTAAAATTGTCAATGGGTGCTTCACTAATCTCAATGCAGTAGTTCTGTAATCTTGATTAAATACAAACAAAACAGGAAGAATCATTAATAATAATCCTTCTGAAGGGAAATTTAATTGAGCACCTCCCACTATTCCGGTATTTATAGAAATAGGAATTGCCGCAATTAAAAAAAGATAATAGCCTTTTAGATTAAAGAATAAGGACAATATAATTAACACTCCACCACATAGCGAAATAATTATTACAAAAGATTTTTCTACTTCTTTTGTATACCATCCTATACATGCAGCAATAAATATCGCTAAGATAAAAATTAAGACATCCCTATTTTTCAATAAACGAAGCATTTAAGCCTCCTCGGACTTTAATGTATTCCATTTTTTTAAAACAAGCTTTAGCGTTAAAACAAGGAGGAAAATTGCCATTGATCCAACAGCTGCATTTATTGTCATCGAAGGAGAAACTTTTTTAAAGCTTGGCAGTGCCTTATCAATTGTATAAACCGATGGTAGTTCCTCATTTATTAGCTCCTCCATTCTATTTTGCTCGTTTCGAATAATTTTATAATTATCTAATTCGTAGATATACTGCTCTACTAAATTTTCTAATCGTGGATCGTTTATGAAATCTTTTGAATCATAGTTCTCATTATTCAAGCTTTCAATGAAATTAAATAACAAACCTTCATCACCACCTTTAATGTCGTAAATAGTCTTTTTTAGCAATTCAAGCTTAACCTTACTCTTATCGTGATTTTTCTTGATGTTATTAAATTGATTACGTCTATTCTCTTCAAAAATTGACTCTCTATAACTGTTAACCTCATTTACCTGATAATTTGCAATGTCTGCAGAAAGTTGTGGATCTTTAGTTGTTACATTAATAACCACTGATAAATACTTACTGCGAAAAAATGTGATGTCCTTGATATATTTTAGAGCTAGTAAGCTTTTCCACTCTGGGTTTGTCGTATCCATATCATAATAATCATATAATTTAAATTTTTCAATAGTTCGGTCGCGCATTGTTTGAGACTCTAACAACTGTAACAATTGCTCGGTCTCTACTTCGTATCCAAATTGAGGGTTCGAAATAATGTTATTTTGTGTATGCGAATTATAAGGGTAAATTATAGCGGTAGAAAGGTAATTTTTAGGTATAAAAAAAGTAACTCCAAGGCCTAATACAGCGCCAATAAAAATGGCTAAAAAAAGGCTTTTTCTATTATTAAAAATAAAATGAGCACCGGTAGAGTTGTTATCCATGAATTAATCTTTTGCTGAAACCATCAAAGATAGTTATAATTAATTATTTGAGAGTTAAACCAATCCGGACAAAATAATAAAGTAATCATTGAGTGTGAATTAAATCAATTGTTATTTAAATGTTAAATAATGAATGAATCATAAGAAATGTCTACTTTTATTCCAAATAAAAATAAAAAAATGAAACATCTATTTATAATCTCCACTATTTTCCTTTCTTCGATTGCTTATGGACAGTCTTTAAATGTTAAAACTGACAACGCTTCTGTTGAGTTTTATTTTATAACAAAAGATGTTAAAGGTACAATGAGTGGTGTTATTGCAAATATAAATATTGATTATTCAGATCTTGCCAATTCAGATTTAGAAGGTACTGTAAATGTCTCTACTTTAGATACAAAAAATGAACAACGAGACGGTCATTTGAAGAACCCAGATTTCTTTGAGATTGAAAAATATCCAACAATGACATTTAAAGCCTCATCTATTGAAATGATTGACAAACAATTAATGGCCAAGGGGGAATTGACAATTAAAGATGTAAGTAAAGAAGTTGTTTTTAATGTCTCAGAAGAAGGAGAAAGTATAGTTTTCAAAGCAGACATTTACACTTCAGACTTTGGTGTTGATGTGAAAAAATCTAGAGAAGACAATAAGGTTGAAGTGATGATCTCTATTCCTTTAAAGTAGTAGACTCTTCATTTAAAAGTTCGGCAACAAAAGCACCCATACTATAACAGGCCTGAATTAAATATCCTCCAGTGGGGGCATCCCAATTTAGCATTTCGCCAATACAATAATGGTTGTGCATGTTTTTTAATTCATACGAAGACGACACTTCAGAAAGATCAACGCCACCAAAAGTTGAAATTGCTTCATCAATTTCGCTCAATCCAGATATAGTAACTGGAAATTGCTTAATTCTTCTTGATAATATTTCGTCATCCATGTATTCCTCTTTTGTTAAGAAGGACTTTAAAAGCGAAACTTGAACCTTGCTCAATTTGATTTCCTTGGATAAAGTTGTGGTTCTATTTTTAGAAGAGGAAGATAGTCTATTCTTTATTTCAGTTATTAATAAACTTGGTTTTAGATCAATAAATATTTCAGCTGTGTCAGTATTGCTCAGCTGCTTCCTTATCTCAGGACTCAAAGCATAGATCGCATTTCCTTCTAATCCATAAGAAGTAATAACGACTTCCCCTCTTTGCGATTTATTTGCACTAGTAATCTCAATATTCTTAAGAGGTAAACCTTCATTCTTATTTAAAAAATCTTGGCTCCATTTCACTTCAAATGCACAATTTGATGCCTGAAAAGGAACAATGCCTATGTTCTTTTGTTTAAAATAAGAAATCCATAAACCGTTTGAACCTGTTACCTTCCAGCTTGCTCCTCCTAAGGCATAAACAACTATATCTGCATTCACCTCATCAGAATCATTGAATGACAATTTATCTTCGCTCCAACCCGTCCAAGTTTGCTCGAATTTTATTTCTACACCTTTATTTTTAATTCTGTCAAGAATAGCATTCAAAACTTCGATTGGTTTAATACCTTTTTCCGGATACACTCTTTTACTACTCCCTATAAAAGTTTCTATTCCGATTTCAGAAAGCAAATTTCTAAGAGAAGTATTATCAAAATGTGTAAGTGATTCTTTGAGAAATAAAGACGGAGTATATCGTTCAATCATGGTTTCAATTGACTCAGAATGTGTCAAATTGAAACCACCATCACCAGCTACCAAAAATTTGCGTCCGAGTGTTTTGTTCTTCTCATATATAGTAACATCAAATTTATCCGGATCAATTGCAGCCGCAAAGAACAATGCAGATGCACCTCCTCCAATGATTGCGATTGATTTGACACTCCGATTTGCATCCATTATCAAGGATTTTGGTAAATATTATCTTGGATTCTTAAAAAAAGGAAAATACTAAAAACTAGTATTACGCATCATCATATCCAAGGCGACCATTGCCGCCATTGCTTCAACTATCACAACTGCTCTTGGAACAACACAGGGATCATGTCTCCCCTTTCCTTGTAAATCAATAATTTCATCTTTCGAATTCAATGTTGTTTGATCTTTCATGATTGTTGCAACTGGTTTGAAAGCAATTCTCATTGTAATTGGCATTCCATTAGATATACCGCCCTGAATTCCTCCTGAATGATTCGATTCCGTAGAGCCATCTTGTTTAAACAAGTCATTGTGCTCAGTGCCTTTCATTTCTATTCCAGAAAAGCCACTACCGTATTCAAACCCTTTTACGGCATTTATGGAGAGCATTGCCTTTCCTAGCTCAGCATGCAGCTTATCAAAAACAGGTTCTCCAATACCCGGTGGTAAATGATTAATTTCACAAACAATACTTCCTCCAACTGTATCTCCAGACTTCTTAATCTCTTTAATATAAGTTTCCATTTCTTTGGCAACTTCTGCATGTGCGCATCGAACGATATTATTGTCAATCTCATTGTAATCAATCTCGCCTGAAAGTTTAATTGCACCAACTTGATCAACATAAGCAACAATGTCTATCCCTTTTGAAGCTAAGAGCTGCTTTGCTATAGCTCCACCTACAACTCTAGAAGCTGTTTCTCTTGCAGAAGAGCGTCCGCCCCCTCTATAATCTCTATTTCCATATTTTTTTGAATAAGTGAAATCTGCATGAGAAGGTCGATACACATCTTTTAAATGATCGTAGTCTTTTGTTTTTTGATCTTCATTCGGAATAATAAAACCAATCGGTGCTCCCGTAGTTTTTCCTTCATAAATTCCAGATAAAACTTCAACAATATCTGACTCCTTTCGTTGTGAAACAATAGCTGATTGTCCCGGTTTTCGTTTGTCTAATTCCGCTTGAATTTGTTCTATGTCAATTGGGAAATCAGAAGGGACTCCGTCAATAACTCCACCAATAGCCTTTCCGTGAGATTCACCAAAAGTTGTCAGTCGAAATATTTTACCGAAGCTTGAGCTCATTATTTACAAATTGTTTCTTCTGTTATTTTAAGGATTTTACGAACCTCTTCTAGAGTTGGTGCTTCAGCATATGTTCTCAAAACAGGCTCTGTACCAGAAGCTCGAATCATCAACCAACGATCATCATCAAAAAAGAATTTGAATCCATCAATTGTTTCAACATTACGAACATTGTATTCTCCAAAATTCTTATATTTTCCATCCTCACAATTTGCTACAATACTTTGCTTTAATTCTTCGGTAATGTGC
>CAJQQA010000133.1 GCA_905480355.1 uncultured Flavobacteriales bacterium
ATTATTCAGCGCGAAGTTTGCTTGAACTTCACCATCAACAATAAGGTTCGGATCATTTTCCCTCAACAATTTCACAGCTTTTGACATTTTCTTAGCATCGTCGCCTATTGAAGATCCGAAATTAGAATAACTTAAAAGTGCAATACGCGGAGTTACTTTAAATTTTCGAATGGTCTTTGCTACATTTGATGTTATTTCTGCTAAATCTTCTGCCGACGGGTTGAGGTTAATAGTAGTATCTGCTAAAAATAGAGGGCCTCTCTTTGTGTTCAAGATATACATCCCTGCAATCTTAGTTATGTCTTTTTGAAGACCAACTACTTGAAGAGCTGGGCGGACTATATCTCGGTAGTTTCTTGTGATTCCCGAAACCATTGCATCAGCATCATCCATTTCCACCATCATGGCTCCAAAATGATTTCTTTCACGCATAATTTGAATTGCCTCAAATTCAGTCATCCCTTTTCGCATTCGCTTTTGGAAAAACTCTTTACCAAAAAGGCAACGTCTTTCTTTTTCTTCATCGCATTTCGGATCAATAATTATGGGATTTTCTAATTCGATATTATACTCTTCAATTAGTTTTTCTATAATATCTCTTTTTCCTAAAAGAATTGGATACGCAACGCCTTCTTCTGAAGAAGTCTGAGCAGCTTTTAAAATGTTTAAATTATCTGCTTCGGCAAAAACGACTCGTTTTGGAGAGCTTTGTGCCTTTTCTGTAATATTTCTTATTAATTTATTATCAAGACCTAATCGGTTTTTGAGTTCCATTTCGTAGGCATCCCAATCTTGAATTGGTTCTTTTGCTACACCAGAGTCCATTGCTGCTTTTGCTACTGCAGGTGCAACTTTATAGATTAATCTTGGGTCAATTGGTTTTGGAATAAATTGTTCTTTTCCGAATGAAATATTTTTCTCGCCATAGGCCTCGATAACTTCTTCAGGAATTGTTTCTTTTGCCAATGATGCAATAGCCTTCACAGCTGCCATTTTCATTTCCTCGTTAATTGTAGTTGCTCTGACATCTAATGCTCCGCGAAAAATAAATGGGAAACCAATTACATTATTCACTTGATTAGGATGGTCGGAACGGCCTGTTGCCATAATTATATCTTCTCTCGCACTCATGGCGTCATCATAAGCTATTTCCGGCTCTGGATTAGCCAGGGCAAAAACAATAGGATCTTTCGCCATTTTTTGAACCATTTCTTTTGAAACAATTCCTCCTTTCGACAAACCTAGAAAAACATCTGCTTTACTAAAAACGTCTTCAAATTTAATTGCTTTTTTATGTGAAGCAAATACTTGTTTATTTTCATCAAGATCTTTTCGTCCACTATAAATTAAACCTTTCGAATCGAACATAAAAATATTCTGTACTTTCGCCCCCAAAGCGCAATAAAGCTTTGCACATGATTGCGCTGCTGCTCCTGCACCAGAAAAAATAATTTTTACGTTCTCAATTTTTTTATTGGCTAACTCCAATGCATTTAACAGGCCAGCAGAAGAAATTATTGCGGTTCCGTGCTGATCATCATGCATTACGGGGATATTCAGTTCTTCTTTTAATCGTCTTTCAATTTCAAACGCTTCAGGTGCTTTAATATCTTCAAGGTTTATACCTCCAAATGTTGGTGCTATTGCCTTAACAGTTTGTATAAATAGCTCAGGGTCTGAAGCATCAACTTCGATGTCAAAAACATTAATGTCAGCAAAAATCTTAAAAAGTAAAGCTTTACCCTCCATTACAGGCTTAGAAGCTTCCGGACCTATATCTCCCAAGCCAAGTACTGCTGTACCATTTGAAATAACCGCAACTAGGTTCCCTTTACTTGTGAACTTATAAACGTCATCAACGTTTTTAGCTATTTTCAAACAAGGCTCTGCAACTCCCGGAGAATAGGCCAAAGATAAGTCTCTTTGAGACGCGTATGGCTTCGTTGGAACCACCTCAATTTTCCCAGGTTTTCCTGAGGAATGGTAGTCTAAAGCATCTTGTTTCCTAATTTTAGCCATAAAGATTATTTGAAGCCGATAAAGATACTAAAATCATACGACTGTAAGATTATTCCCAATAAAAAAAGGGATTGAAGTAGTTTCAGCTTAAATCTTTAAGATGTTCTTCAAAAAGAAATTTTAAAAATACAATTCAACTTTTTGAATTGTATTTTTAAAGCATTAGAAGCACCGGAAATATGAACCTTAATTTTGAAAAATAGTGAAGTAATAAAATGTCAATTCTTAGATGAAGAATTGAGGGATTTGCTAAGCAGCTATAAGGAAAACTGATTTACTTTTCCTTTTTAACAAAATTCTCAATTGCCCCCGTCATTGAAGGCGCATTTGGTTGTGGAGCATGTAAATCTAAACGCAGCCTATTATTTACTATTGCATTCGCTGTCGTTGGTCCAAATGCAGCAATTACCGTTTTATCTTGTCTGAAGTCTGGGAAATTTTTTAATAAAGATTCAATTCCCCCAGGGCTGTAAAAAACAAGCATGTCGTAAGATACATTCTCCAAGTCTGATAAATCCGAAGCAACCGTTCTATACAAAATTGCCTTTGTATAATTTATTGAGTTTTCAATTAACGTTGCCGGTATTTTATCTCTTAATATATCTGTACAAGGAAGTAAAAAATTCTCTTTCTTGTGTTTTTTAAGTGTGTCAACTAAATCTACAATCGTTTGGCGACCATGAAATATTTTACGTTTTCTATATGCTACATATTTTTGCAAATAATAGGCAATCGCTTCAGAAATACAAAAATACTTCATGCTATCAGGAACAGAAAAACGCATTTCTTCGGCAATTCTAAAATAATGATCCACTGCCGTCTTTGAAGTTAAAATGACAGCTGAATGCTCACTCAAATCAATCTTCTGTGTTCTAAACTCTTGCGCATCAATACCTTCAACATGGATAAAACTTCTAAAATCGATCTTAATGTTATATTTGTCAGCTAAATCAAAGTATGGAGACTTATCTCCTTGAGGCTTTGGTTGTGATACGAGTATAGTTTTTATGCCCATCATTCCTGTGTAAATCAGTTATTAATGTAATTGAAATTCAAGTTCAGTAAGTATACTATTACCAATAGTGGCAGAATTTCAAGAGTGCAAAAATACAAAATTATATAATACCATGAAACTTTATGGTGAAAAACTGAAATCCACGACTTAACAATGCGAAATACAAATTCCCCTAATGAAATCGTTAACGCAATTATTAACAGTGCATCTAATCTAATCGTTGATAAGGATGCTACTAAACCAAGTATAAAATAGGATAAGCCTATCAACTCCATTCCTAGAAGTCTAAACTTTATCAACTGACGTATTGATTTGTCTTCTCCGGTTAGAATACTGGTAAAATAAAACCCAATTATTGGCAGGATAAAAGAAATAATTGTTACTCCTAATATTAATAACCAAGCCTTCATTTCATGATTTTGATCAGGGGAAAAAATAATAAACAAAACAGCACTAAATGATAAAAAATAATTTAGCGTTAATAAAAAAGTATGCCTGCCATTAATCAGGTGCGTTTCATTCACATAATGATTTATGTTACTCACCTTTACATTTCCAACTAAAAGTAGTTTAAACAGGTCAGGTTTTATTAGTTTAGAAACAGCAATTAATGTGAAACATAAAAACAATATTACGCCTACTGTTTTCGTCGAAGAAAAACTCCTTAACATCAATTCGCTCGGAATTACATCCAATATTACATTTGTAAAAATGTCTAAACTCATTTAATATTATAAATAGTTTTAAAGAGCAAAGTTAGCTATTGAAATCTTAATTATTTAGCATGATGAGAAAAAAATATGCTTAGATTTGTATTTTAAAACAATTTATAAAATGAGAACTGATTTATACACACATCCAGATTACTTCAATATGGATGATTTATTGTCCGAAGAACATAAACTTGTTAGAGATGCAGCAAGAGCTTGGGTAAAAAAAGAAGTTTCCCCAATTATTGACGAAAACTATGAGAAGGCAACTTTTCCTATGGGAATTTTACCTGGTCTGGGAGAAATAGGAGCTTTTGGACCTTACATTCCAACTGAATATGGAGGTCCCGGCTTAGATCAAATTTCTTATGGTTTGATTATGCAAGAACTTGAGCGCTGTGATTCAGGATTGAGATCAACGGCATCTGTTCAGAGTTCTCTTGTTATGTATCCAATTTGGAAATATGGCTCGGAAGAACAGAAACAAAAATATTTACCTAAATTAGGTACTGGAGAAATGATAGGTTGCTTTGGATTAACAGAGCCAGACCATGGTTCAAATCCTAGTGGTATGTTGTCAAATTTCAAAGACGCAGGAGATCATGTAATTCTTAATGGAGCTAAAATGTGGATCTCCAATGCTCCTTTTGCAGACATTGCAGTTGTTTGGGCAAAAGATGAAAGTGGGCGAATTCACGGATTGATTGTTGAACGTGGAATGGAAGGGTTTTCAACGCCTGAAATGCATGGAAAGCTATCATTAAGAGCATCCTCTACCGGAGAATTAATATTCGTTGATGTCAAGGTTCCAAAGGAAAACATCTTACCCAATAAGTCTGGTTTAGGCGCGCCACTTGGCTGTTTAGATTCAGCTAGATATGGTATTGCGTGGGGAGCTTTAGGAGCTGCCATGGACTGCTATGATCAAGCCCTTAGATATTCGAAAGAAAGAACTCAATTTGGTGTTCCAATAGCTAGTTTTCAACTGATTCAGAAAAAACTTGCTGAAATGATAACAGAAATCACAAAAGCACAATTATTAACATTTAGATTGGGGCAACTTAGAAATGAAGGAAAAGCAACAACTGCCCAAATATCAATGGCGAAAAGGAACAATGTCGAAATCGCTTTAGAAATAGCAAGAGAAGCTCGTCAGATACATGGTGCTATGGGTATAACTGATGAATATTCAATTATGCGACACATGGCAAATTTAGAATCTGTTTTAACTTATGAAGGCACACATGACATCCACTTGTTAATTACAGGATTGGACATTACTGGTATTCCTGCCTTCACAAGAGAAATGCCTTCAACATAATTCTAAAAATAGTATACGTAAAGAAGTGGTTAGCATTATAGCTTCCCATCTTTTATTTTATAAGAGAATGATTACTTCACGGCGCTCATTACAAAAGAGCTCTCAACATTTGCTATTGAAGGTATTATAGCCAACTTGTGCTTTAAGAAGTATTCATATTCTTGCATATTATCTACCTGAATCAGGAGGGCATAATCGTGATTACCTGCAAGGTGATAACAGGAATTGACTTCATTTAATGCAGCAACTTGTTCTTCAAATTTATTCAATAAATCCAAATTGTGCTCTTTTAAGCTAACTAAACAATATACTTCAAGACCCTTACCTATAAGCAATTTATTCAGTTTTACAGTATACCGTTCAATCACTCCTATCCTTTCCATTCGTTTAATTCGCTCGTAAGTCGGCGTGAGTGTCAAACCTATATGAGCTGCAATTGACTTGTTCCCTTGTTTGGAATTCTCCTTTAATAATTCAAGTATCGTCAAGTCTATTTTATCTAAATTTAACTTCATAGAGTGAAGTTACCAATTAAGTTAAGTTTTCATCATATTATAGATGTTTAAATCTATTAAAATGAAATTTAGCAGTAATAAATACTGTTATAAAATATTCGTTTTAGAAATAAGTACTTTTATCAAAAATTAAAAATATGAATTTCAACGAACTCAAACCAGAAAGCTTGATGATGAGCTATGGCTATAAGCCATCGCTCTCAGAAGGAGCTATAAAATGTCCTATTTTTCAAACATCAACTTTTGTTTTTAATAACGCAATGGAAGGTAAGCGGTTTTTTGAGGTCGCATATGGCTTGAGAGAATTAGATGAAAACGAAGAGCTTGGACTAATTTACAGCCGTTTAAACAATCCTGATTTAGAGATCCTTGAAAACCGATTGTGCTTGTGGGATAAAGCTGATGATTGCGCTGTGTTCGAGAGTGGAATGTCGGCTATCACTACAACCATGCTAGAATTCATGGAGCCTGGTGATTTACTTCTATACAGTAAGCCTGTTTATGGAGGAACGGATCATTTTATCCATCACTTCTTGAAAAAATTAAATATTCAAAGCATTGGCTTTTTAGCTGGAGAAACAAAAGAAGAAATAATTGAGAAAATCAATCAATCTGGTAGAGCGGACCGCTTAACAATGATTCATATCGAAACACCTGCAAACCCTACAAATGCTATTATAGATATTGAAATGTGCGCAAAAATAAAAGCACATTTTTCTACAGAAGAAAAACCAGTTATTCTTTCAGTTGATAATACATACATGGGTCCAATTTGGCAGCACCCATTAGAACATGGAGCGGATCTTGTTTTGTACTCTGCAACCAAGTATATCGGTGGTCATTCAGACGTAATTGCAGGTGCATGTCTTGGGAGTAGTAAATTAATGGCGCGCGTCAAGGGTTTACGTACGTTCTTAGGCAATATGGCTGGACCCTGGACTGGGTGGTTGTTAATGAGAAGTTTAGAAACGCTAAAAGTTCGTATGGATCAACAAGCTCAGAACGCCGTTAAGGTTGCAGAATTCTTAAACAACCACCCATCAGTTGAAGCTGTTTATTACCTTGGGAATACTGCGAAAAAAGGAACCGCTGAAGAAAAAGAAATTATTAAGCGTCAATTTAAATCACATGGCGCAATGATTGCATTCGATATAAAAGGTGGAGAAAAAGAAGCATTTAAGTTTTTAGATAGCTTGAGCTTAATTAAGCTAGCAGTTTCTCTTGGAGGAACAGAAAGTCTTGCAGAGCATCCTCAAACAATGACTCATGCTGATGTTGATCCAGAGGATAAAAAAGTGATGAATATTACCGAAAAATTAGTGCGATTGTCAATAGGTGTTGAGAATTATGCTGACCTCATTTCGGACATTAAACAGGCACTAAAATAAGACATTTCAACATCAAAAAAGGATGTGCAAATCTGTACATCCTTTTTTGTGATTGAATTCTTCTGTGGGTCATCACATAGAAAACCGTTCGCTTTGGATAGACAATCACATTTTTCTTCAAACACGCTAAATAACTTCGCGAATGTCCTTAATATTCAATTGAATGGATTCTCGATCCTTCCATCTATTAACTTCAATTGTATAAACCAAATCAAATGGTAATCCTGACGCAACAATATCATATTTATCAGACATGTTAAACCCAATTCCTTCAATTACAACGTCATGATTTGGTTGCGTCATTGACAACTTAAGGTGCGCTTCTTTAAGAATTCTAACATCGGTAGAGAAAACATTTTTACTTATAAAAACAGGCTTCATATTCTCAGGTCCATGTGGCTCAAACTGACTTATTATTCGCTTCAGTTTTGGGATTCTTAACCTATTCTCGTTAACACCAAAAATCTGATCAAATGATAGTTCAATGTCAACAATTTGCTCAGGTGTTAATGTTTCTTTCGATATTGTTTTTTTTACAACGGCCTCAAAAGTTGTTTTAAATTCGTTAAGATTTTCTGGTTTCAATGTCATGCCTGCGGCAAAAGTATGTCCTCCAAATTGATCAAGCAGATGAGCACACTCGGCAAGTCCGTTGTAAACATCAAACCCCTTTATTGATCTTGCCGACCCAGTTATTAAACTGTTTGACTCTGTTAACACTATTGTAGGTTTATGGTAACTTTCGATTATTCTTGAGGCTACAATTCCTATAACTCCTTTGTGCCAATTCTTATTAAAAATCACATTAGTGAATGCATTAGCTTGGTTAGTATCTTTCTTCAAGATTTCCAATGCTTCTTTTGTAATGTCACTATCTAATTGTCTTCTTTCTAAATTATCCTGATTTATCTCTTCCGCTAAACTTAAAATTTCATCTGTGTTTTTAGATATCATTAATTCAACTGCATATTTGCCAGATCTCAGTCTTCCTGCTGCATTAATTCTTGGTGCAACTGAAAAAATTAAATCTGTTAGCGTAACAGGAAACGTTTTTTTCGCATATGTTAAAAGAACTTTAAAGGCTTCTCTTGGGCTTTGGTTCAATTTTTTTAGACCGTGAAAACTTAAAATTCGATTCTCTCCTGTGACATGAACAATATCTGCTCCGATACTCAAGGCTAATAAGTCAAGATACTGAAATAGCCTTTCTTGTCCCCAATTATTCAATTCACATAACCCTTGTAGCAGTTTAAAGCCAACTCCGCATCCGGATAATTCCTTATATGGGTAGTCACAATCTTTTCTTTTCGGGTCTAATACAATTGCATCGGGTAGTTCTTTACCCGGCGTATGATGGTCGCAAACAATAAAATCAATTCCTAATCCTTTGGCATAAGCAATTTCTTCCAGTGACTTAATGCCACAATCCAACGAAATAATTAATGCCACTTCATTTTTATGCGCAACATCTATACCCAACTTGCTTAACCCATAACCCTCTTTGTAGCGATTTGGAATGTAAAAATCAAGCGGTAAAGTATCTCTCAAAAATGAAAACATCAAAGCTACAGCTGTCGTGCCGTCAACATCATAATCTCCAAAAAGCATTACTCGCTGTCCTTCATCGATCGCCTCTTGTAATCTGCCTACTGCATGATCCATATCTTTCATAAGAAACGGATCATGCAAGTCTTCTAGTTTTGGACGGAAAAAATCCTGTGCTTCATCAAAAGAACGAATATCTCGCTGTAAAAGAAGTTCTGCCACAATTTTATCAGTTTTCAACTTTGAACGGAAGTCTTCGACGATTGTATTCTCTATTGGAATTTTGACTTCCCATCTTTTTTGCATACTTTTTGATTTAAGTGAAGGTGATATTACTAATTTTGATTGCATATATATATTAAGTTATGAAAATAGTTGGTTTAGTTGCAAGTCTTTTGATGAGTTTATTCTCTTTTTCTCAAAATTCATATTATTTCTCAGAACCTTTGCCTCTAAATGGTGAGAAAATTAGTGCTGTAGATAATAACTGGTTTGGCGAATACTCATCCCTAGATCAACCAAGTCATTATATTATCGATTCAGAAGGGATTGCAATAGTTGCAACCAATATCTCGACTATAAGCCGTGAAACAATTAGAGAATCTTCAACTTATAGTGTGCGAAATGGATTTATTCATGGTGTGATTAAAAATGATTCTATTCCATGTATTCTTAAAGATGAATTGTACTATTTTGGAGTTCAAAACAAAGAAATAATAATAGGCTCAAGCACTAAAAACATATTGCTCAAATTTGATATCAATGGTAATTACATAATTAACATGTATGATAATGGTAATTATATTCCTGCAAAAATTTCGTTTAAAAGTGGAACGTTTTCAATTGCTTATTTTGATTATGACTTCAATACTAAACAATTTAATTTTATTAATGAAAAAAAATCAATCTCGCAGGATGATACTAGTTTCATTATCCTTTCTCCCAATGAAAAAGAAGTAAAACGACTTTTTAAACGCTCTATTTTTGGAGACCAAAAAATATTTAAGCGGAAGTAAAAATTTAGATTAAATAAGTAGAGAAGCTTGGTACAATTTAATCTCGTCCCAAGTAAATTTAGCCCCAACCATCTCTTTAATTGGCGTTAGTGATCCGCCTTCGTAATCCTCGAATAAATCAAATAACGCCGAAATTGTCTTTCCTTCCATGACGTGTTTTAATTCAATTTTTTCAGCTTTTATGAGACGGACACAATGCGTACTTATTGTTCCAGTCGACAATTGTCGTTCAGACGAAACTTCCTTTATTGATTTTCCCGCTTTAATCATTTCCAACGTTTTGTCGAAAGTTGAAAGTTTTGATTTCGAAGCTGTTTTCCTTTTCTTTGATTTCGTCTTTAGTTGAATAAAATCAGTGTCAAAGTCAAAGGTTGAGTTTGTTGATCGAATCTCATTTTTCACCAATTCAATCTTACTCGTTTTATAATTCTTTATCTCTGGCGACCAAATGGTTGATTTCTCTATAAATTTCCCATCCCTTACACAACGTACTAATAAACCGGTCTTTTTCAATTTTATAATAACATCGGTTAACAAAAGGTCAAGGTCTTCCAGTTCCTCATTGTATTGTTTCGTATTCTTTTGCTGTTGAAGCTCTGCCATTTTCTTTAAATTTGAATAAAGCACACCATCCAGAATTTTAAAGAAATATTTATACGCGGCCTCTACCCGTTTTGAAATTTGCTCTAAATCAACTGGCTTCGTAGTAAATAATCTTGTTAGTTCATTTCTAAAGGATTTTGACGGAGTACTTGTGCCACTTAATAGTTGAGACTGATGTTTCACCCAGGTTCTGTTTTTTCCCTTGTGTGTTTTTGAAACTTGATTCTTATAAGTAGACTCATGTGTTTGCCAAGCGTTTACCATATCAAGCCAATCATAAGTTTTCATTAGCTCATCCCACAAAAATTTGAATGTAGAATCGTCGAGCTGATTCGTTAGCAATTCCTTTGATACTTTTGTTTTTGAATACTCTACAACATTTACATCATTATTCAAGCCGTTTAGCTGTATTGGCTTCAAAAGCACCATCCCTTCCAAAGACCTCAGCCTTGATAATGCAACATATGCTTGACCAGGAACGAACACTTTTGAAATATCGATTACAGCTTTCTCAAATGTTAATCCTTGACTTTTATGAACTGTTATAGCCCAAGCAAGTTTTAAGGGATAATGAACAAATGTTCCGAGTACTTTCTCTTCAACCTCACTTGTGGTTTGATCTAGGGTATATTGAATGTTATTCCATTCATACTTTTCTACGGTGATCGTTTTATTCTCATTAGGAAACCGCACACAGACTTCATCATCTTCAATTCCGACGATATTTCCCATTTTGCCGTTAAAAAAAGCCTTGTCTGGAGATATGTCATTTTTAATGAACATCACTTGCGCTCCAATTTTCAATTCCATCACCTCGTCAATTGGATATAAATGTTCTGGAAATGTTCCTGTTACCTCTGAATTATATTTTCTGGATTTCGATTTCAAGCGAGAGAGAGCTTCTTTGTTAATTCTATCCGCATCATTATTATGAGTAGTAAGTGTGATATAGTTCTCATGCTGCGTGGCATCAAAGTCAATTTGAACATATTGATTTAGCAAGTCCACATCAACCTTTGTTATGTTATTGTTTCTAAGATTATTTAAAACGTCCAAAAATTTCTCATCATCTTGTCGATACACCTTTTCAAGTTCAATATACAAAGGTGGGGCTTCATGAATTGAAAGTGCGTTAAAGAAATAGATTCCATGATAATAGTCTTTTAAAAATGACCATTCTTGTGGTTTAATCACCGGTGGCAATTGCAATAAATCTCCAATAAAAAGCATTTGCACTCCGCCGAATGGTTTATTTACTTTACGAACATTTCTCAATGTCCAATCAATTGCATCCAGGACATCTGCGCGCAGCATACTCACTTCGTCAATGATTAAAAGCTCAACACTTCTCATAATTGACTTTCGGGTCGCATTCATTCGAAAATTGCGCATCAATGTAGATTTCGTTTCCAACTTTACATGCTGCGTGAATTGTGCTGACACTTTAAAATCAGGAATAAATCCTCCGAATGGTAATTGAAAAAAAGAATGGATGGTAACTCCCCCCGCGTTTAATGCAGCGATGCCCGTTGGAGCAACAATTACTGTTTGTTTATAGGTTGAGCTTACTATTTTTTTTAGAAGCGTCGTTTTTCCCGTTCCAGCTTTACCAGTTAGAAAAATTGACCTATTGGTTTGATTTATAAAACGCTCTGTAAATTCTGCAATTGCATTGGACTCAAAAGACTGGTTTTCTATCATCATCTTATTTAAGATAAGTAAAAAAAATAAACCGATATGAAATAAAAACAGTTTATTTTTTACTTAACTAGTTACATTATAATTGAAACAGCACAATCAACATCATATTCAGTAGTCTGCACTATAGGACTCATTGCAAAGTCAAATTTCATTTTTAAATCGGTTTTTTTAAACTGTTTGTCAATATTAACTGGGCACAAAGAATAGCCTTACCACCTATACTTATAAGAATGAATAGGCAGTTATGTCTTACATTCTAACGTTCAAATATTCTTACCAGAGATCAAAACAAGTGTAAAAAGTATAAATACTATAATCATTTGATCGCAATTAGAAATAATGCTCCAATTTTTTTAAAAATAGAGAATTATACCTTTAGAAATACAATTATATAGACAAATTATGAATACATCTCTTTTTAATATATTCTAGTTTTATTATATCTTCTCGATCAAACTACTCTAAAATTAACAAACTATGTTTTAATTTCCTTGAGTGCATTAATATTCTTATTCATTTATTCTTGTTCAGTCAGTAAAGACATACTTAAAAGTGACTATCAAGCTCAAATAATTGAAAAAATCCGGATTTTGCTTAAAGTTTTCGAGGATACATTTCAGCCTAGGATGCGATTTTCATATTTATTCTGAGTATGATTCAACGAATGAATAAATGGGTGCGCCAAATAAAATTAGTAGATGAATTTAAATAAGAAGGTCCAAAGGTTTTTTTTGCAATAATAGGGTGTCTCGAGTTTCAAATGGTGCTTGCAAGATTGCTCAACCAGAAATTCTTGAAAAAATAAAGTTGCTTCAGACTCTTTTTATATTATTCTCGTTATTAAATCGTTGAAATTAGATATATTAGATGTTTACTTTCATATGAAAGTCTAATATTAAACTAAATTATCGCCATGACTAACGAACATTGCATTTGACTTTACTTTTACGATGAAAAAAATACTCGTTTTATTTTCTATTTCTTTTCTTATCTCTTGTTCAAAGAACAATGAAAATTTATTTGAGCACAGTGGTGGATCACTAAAAATGGCTCTTGAAAATCAGCCATCTACTTATTCCCCTAGACATGTTACGGATTATTATTCTGCAACTGTTCTTTACCAAATGTCTGAAGGACTCGTTAGTCAAGACCCGAAAACACTAGACATTATTCCTCGAATTGCTTCTGAATGGACCGTTAATAATGATGGGATGAAATATAGTTTCAAAATTCGTGACGATGTGAAGTTCCACCCACACGAATTGTTTCAATCTGAAAAAGAACGCCTTTTAACCATTTCTGATGTCGTTTACTCAATGGAATTAGCTTGCTCTCCAAATGAAGACGGAAGTTTACCTTCATCCTACTCTCTTATTTTTAAAGATCTCCTCAAGGGGGCTAATGCATTTTTCGATCAAACAGCCGAGACTATTTCTGGTATAACAACTAAGAACGATATCGTCACTTTTGAATTACTTTATGACGATAAACATTTTCTCCATAAAATGGCCAATGTATACTCATCTATTAATTCAAAAAAAATTATTGAAGGTGGAAGAGAAGAAGATAAAATCGGTACTGGACCCTTTATTTTTTCAGAATTATCAAGTGGTGATCAACCAACATTAACCCTAGTAAGAAATGTTGATTATTATGGTAAAGATAAAAATGGAAAAACACTGCCCTATTTAGACAGCGTCATTTTTGAAATTGAAAGTAGAAAACTAGAGCAGTTAAATATGTTTGAACAGAAAAATCTAGATATGATACTCGGCTTGCCAACGAGCAGAATTTCTCAAATGATTGAAGGACGTATTCAAGATTTTAACTCGTCTCCACCTAAATTAATCCTGTCCAATAACCCACTATTAATATCCAACTTCTATTATTTTAATTTAAACGATAATCGTTTCAAGGACCCACTCGTCCGAAAAGCTTTTAATTATGCAATTGATAAAGAGTCAATAGGCCGAGATGTCCTTCGTAATCAATATTATGACTTGGGATATTACGGTATTGTTCCGCCAATTTCAAAAGCGCTTCGTGGATATGATTTTAAAGCTATTCGAAAAGACAGCTATACTTATAATCCTGAGACAGCTAAAAAGTTGCTTGCCAATGCTGGGTATCCAAATGGAAAAGGGTTTGGAAGTGTGAATTTGCGCTATAACATCAATGATACCCACTCATCTGTTGCCGATGAATTCGCTAAACAAATTTTCACAACCCTCAACATCAATGTCAATATTGACGGTTCTAGCTTTGAACAATTGAATAAAGATGGTGACGTTGCTGATGGTGACATTTTTAAGATGGGATTTGCTGCTGACTTCCCAAGCCCTGAATCATTTCTAATGAATTTCTACGGTCCCCTAATTCCTTCCGACAGCACTGAACCATCAACAATAAACCGAGCTCGCTATTCGAATTATCTTTTCGATGAGTTTTTTGATAAAGCGAGAAATGCGAAAAAAATGTCTGACAAAATGGATTTTTTCACAAAAGCAGAAATTGAATTAATGAAAGACCCTCCAATCATTCCATTATGGTATGTTGGTGAAATTCAAATCACGAAATCATACGTGCGGAACTTGCATTTTAATGCCTTAAGCTACTTTGATTTTAAAGAAGTTTATATCAAAGAATGGACTGAAAAGGAGTACCGAGCTTTTCAAAAAACAAAATAATTGTCCTGATATGGCTCAGTCTATAAAGGGTGTTTTCTTTTTGATTTTTGTTGCTTTTTTCATTAATGTCAACTTTTCTCAAACCACTCAAGAAGTTAGAGGCTCTGTCTTTGACGCTGAATCCCACTACCCAATTACTGGTGTGAAGATCATGCTAGATATAAAAGATACACTCCATAAGTTTCGCGCGCTTTCCTCTATAGATGGCAATTTTATTATTTCAAATGTGCCTATAGGAAAATATGAAATGGTCATTCGCTATTTAACTTATGAATCTAAAACAATAACCATCGAGGTGAACTCAGGAAAACAACTTATTCTTGAAATTCCTTTGCAAGAAAGTTTTTTAGAACAAGAAGAGGTAACGGTTTCAGCCAGAAAGCAAGGTGAAGTAATTAACGAGCTTGCTTTATTGTCTGCCCAACAGTTTAGCGTAGAAGAAACCAATCGTTATGCTGGTTCAAGATCTGATCCCGCAAGAATGGCTTCGAACTTTGCGGGTGTTGGTGGTTCGGACGATTCACGTAACGATATTGTTATTCGAGGGAATTCCCCTTTAGGCGTCCTTTGGAGGGTGGAAGGGATAGACATTCCTAACCCTTCACACTTTGCTATATCAGGAAGTACGGGAGGGCCTGTTTCAATTCTTAATAATAAAATTTTAGGAAATTCTGACTTCTTTATGAGTGCTTTTCCTGCTGAATATGGGAATTCAACATCTGGTGTTTTTGATTTAAAATTACGCAACGGTAATAATGACAAACATGAATTAACTGCTCAATTTGGCTTTTTAGGGACCGAGTTGATGGCTGAAGGACCTTTAACTAAGTCTGGAAATTCGAGTTATCTTGTCATGGGGCGTTATTCAACACTGAGTCTTTTTGAAGTGCTGGGGGTCAATATTGGCACAGACGCAGTGCCAAAATACGGAGATGGTGCATTTAAAATGAATTGGCGTTTAAAAAATGGTGGTGCATTATCATTCTTTGCTATAGGTGGTGCCAGCGATATTGATATTCTAATTTCTGATAAAACCGAATTGACCGAAGATCTATTCGGAGAAGGTGATCGTGATCAATTTTTCAGTACAGCGATGCTTGTAACTGGTCTTTCTTTTAAAAAACCCGTCAATGAAAAATCCTTTATTGCTGCAACGCTCGCATATTCTCATGAAAAACAAACCTCACATCATGACTTTTTAATACGAAGTATTGATTCAAATAACGCGATTAGTATTGATGATAAATACAAATTGATGGATTACAAATTCGCTACTTCTAAAATATCAGGGTATTTCAGTTGGAATCATAAACTAAACAAGCGGCACTTAATTAAAACAGGCATAAACTTAGATTACATGCTATACAACATGATTGACTCAGCACTCCAAATTGGGCATTCATCTTTGAATCATGATGATTTCAATCTGCGCTGGGACTATCAAGGTAATGCAGCATTGATTCAATCATTTTTCCAGTGGAAATGGAAGATTACTGAGAAAATGGCATTTACTGCAGGTGTTCACAACCAATATTATTCATTGAGCAATAGTTATAGTATTCTTGAGCCTCGATTAGGTTGGAAGTTGAAGTTGAAAAATGGGCAAGCTATTAGTGCTGCTGCTGGCATGCACAGTCAAACTCAACCACAGTATACTTACCTATTTCATCAAAATGATGCGGTTACAGGTGAAAAAAAATATCATAATATAACTATGGATTTTACACGAAGCGTCCATTCTGGAATTGGTTACGAGAAAGCGTTCAAGAAATCTTTAACTTTTAAATCTGAAGCCTATTACCAACATTTATATAATGTGCCAGTTACCATAGCGCCTTCATCATTTTCGATGATTAATAGTGGAGGTGGTTTTTCAAGATTCTTTCCAGAGCCTTTAGAAAATACAGGAACTGGTTACAATTATGGCATAGAAGTTACCTTGCAAAAATATTTTAGTAAGTCCTATTTCTTTCTGCTGTCTGCAACATTATATGATTCTAAATATCGTGGAAGTGATGACATCCTTCGAAACACATCTTATAATGGATTGTATATTGCAAATCTATTGGCTGGAAAAGAATTTAAAATTAACGAAAAACAATCCATAACAATTGGTGGTAAAATTACTGTTGCTGGAGGGAAAAGATATGGGTATGTTAATATCCCCGCATCTTTATTAGTTGATGATATTGTCTTTTTAGATGATGGTTTTAATGAGCGGCAATTCTACGATTACTTTAGGGCTGATATTAAGATAAATTGGAAGCTCAACGGCAAGAAGACGACACATGAAATAGGACTAGACCTCGTGAATATTTTTAATTCTAAAAATTTATTGAGCTTGGCCTATGCTCCTAACCTTTCCGACCCGAGTAAAGAACCAATTTCAGAAAAACAACAATTAGGATTTTTACCTATTTTCTACTATAAGGTAGATTTAAGAATTGGGGAGAAAAAGTAATTTACCAATTCGGACAACTGTCACATCCATTTTTAGATCTTAAGTAAAGAAAAAATCCTAGCACAACTTCTGCTGACCCATATCCATAAGCATGTTTAGTATAGGCGCTTGGATCAGTCGGTCGATTTCTAACTTTCAATTGGTGATGGAAGCCAAGACCTCCTTTTGCTTCAAGGAACACATGTCTAAAAAACTCAAATCTCGCGCCTGCATGGAGTGAAAGACCATAACCTGACATCGAAATGGTACGTACATTTTTTTTGCCTGCAAAAATGAAGTCGTTAAAAGAAAGTAATCCACCAGCTGAAACTCCTAAATTTGACGAAATGACAAACCAATCTTTATTACCTGTCTTCAACCAACGATCTGTTCTTGTTAATTCAAATCGAATATAGTTAAGGCCGTCAGAGTTTTCGTAATGAAAATTTTCTCTATCCGTAATGACTGGTTCAGAGTTATAAATACCCGACCACGTTGAGTCTATTCCAGTTTCAATGTTCCCACTTAGCAATACCTCATTCTTGTCTCTGAAAATATACTTCATGTGATCATAACCAATTGAAAGAGCCCAGTGCTTTTTGAAGTAATAGCCAATTCTCACATTAAATTGCGGTATGGTTATTTTATTAATATTAAAATACGCATCAAATGAAAATTCCTCTGGATTGTCTTTCGCCTCTACTCCTGCTAATGTAAAGTCAT
>CAJQQA010000134.1 GCA_905480355.1 uncultured Flavobacteriales bacterium
TAATTTTTACTGTTGGATGGTCGATTCCCGCAAGAAGTACACCTATACCATCACGGATAAGGTTTTTCGTAATTCTGGAAGTACCTCCGTCTAGTTCTTTGACATTAATTTTGTAAGCAAGATTAACAAGCTCTTTTGTTCTTTGATGAGGAGCCTCGGTTTTTTCTAAATTTTTATCAAATACGTTAGGTTTATGTCGCATGAAATAATTGATTTATGTAAGTAATGAGAACAGTGAATTTTATTTCATGCAAAGTAGTGAAAAATACAACTTTAATAACGTAATATCTGTATAACGTGAAAAATAAATCTACGAAAAAGGAGTGCAAAGAATTTGGACAAGTCATCTCTGATAAGCACTATTTAAAGTGAAAAAATCGACTCAGTTTATTTGCCGACCTAATATCTCCTCCATACAAAATATCAACTGAATGAATCAGTATGAGTGCACACATAACATCGGCTATACTCCATTGCTTTAAATCTCGCTTCGAATGATAAATCATTCAAACTCGCAAGTACTTACTCCGAAATATATTTTATCTTTAGTCAACGCAACGGCGCATAGCCTAATCGTTACAAACAATTACTCGAAATCTGAATTGAATTATCCGGAGTTTTTACTCGACTGCTGAATTTCACTCAAACGGTATTGAAAAACTTTGCGGATTTACAAAACGCAATCTTTATGCAGAATCAACTCGGAATCCAGCAATCTAAGTGGGATAGTAAAAAACGTACTGACTCGAATGTCTCGTTACAGTTTGTAACAACGTGAATAAAAAATGTATAAATTAGTGCCAGATCGATAAGAAAGCATACTTAATTTTAAAAATTACTACTAAAATAATGTCAAAACATTTAAAGCTTCATTAACTTTGTAATTGTGAAAAAAAAAGTAATAATTATCGGTTCTGGTATTGGTGGTTTAGGGTCTGCTGCTTTGTTAGCTAAATCTGGATATCATGTTACTGTTATTGAGAAAAACATAAATCTTGGTGGTCGTGCTAATATTTTTGAAGCCGAAGGTTATACTTTTGACATGGGACCATCTTGGTATCTCATGCCAGATGTTTTTGAACATTATTTTAATTTATTAGATGAAGACATTACCGAGCATTTAGACTTGGTAAAACTCTCACCCTCTTATCGTGTATTTTTTTCTGGTGATAAAGAATTACCTGTGGTTGATATTCACTCTGACTTAGAAAAAGACTTACCACTTTTTGAAAAGTTAGAACCTGGGATTACGCCAAAAATCAAAAAATACCTCAAACGTTCTGGTGAGCAATACGAAATGGCTAAGGAGACGTTTATGTATCGTAATCTTGGGTTTTCATTAGATTTTTTAAAATGGGATGTCATTAAAAAAGGGATTGAGCTTAATCCGTTTCAAACCATGCAATCCTATTTAAATAAATGGTTTAAAAGTGAGCGTGTTAAAAAAATATTAGAATATACATTGGTCTTTTTAGGTTCTGACCCTGCAAAAACACCTGCTATGTATAATATTATGAATGCTATAGATTTTAATATGGGTGTGTATTACCCTAAAGGCGGTATCTATGAGATTGTAAGAGCATTAGTGGCGATTAATAAAAAGCATGGCGTGACATTTATAACCAATAGCCCTGTGTCAAAAATCATAGTAAAAAATAAAAAAGCCACTGGTGTACAACTTGAGAATGGCACAACTTTAGAAGCAGACTTAATCATCTCAAATGCCGATTTATGGTTTACAGAAACTCATTTATTGGAAAAACGTTATCAAACTTATCCTGAACGCTACTGGGAAAAGGCGGTGTTGAGTCCAAGCGCTTTTATTATGTATCTTGGTTTAGATAGAGAATTAGATATTTTAAGTCATCATAATTTACGTTTTGGTGGTGATTGGAAACAAAATTTCAAAGAGTTGTTTGATACGCCTCAGCTTCCAGAAGATCCTAGTTATTACATTTGTAAGCCTACAGAAACTGATCCTGACTTATCGCCTCAAGGAACTGATAATTTATTTGTTCTCGTACCAATTCCTCCGGGATTAACACTTTCCGAAGAAGATATGAAAAGCTACCGACAAAAGATTTTAAATCTCATGAAAACCGATTTAAAACTTCCAGCAATAGAGGATTATATTGTTTATGAACGGTCTTACTGGAGCGACGACTTCCAAAATGATTATAATGCATACAAAGGCACCGCTTTAGGATTGGCACATACGCTTAAGCAAACACTAAACCGACCATTAAACTATAGTAAAAAAGTAAAAAATCTCTATTATGTTGGTGCTGGAACTAGTCCAGGAATTGGTATGCCTATTTGTTTAATTTCAGCAGAACTCGTCTATAAAAGAATTAAAAAAATTAAAAAATCAAAACCTTTAAAATCTTTATAATCTAAATTATAGGATTTCTTTAAAAAATAAATAGAAGAATAAAACAGCTCCCGAAACGGCATTAATTAATGGAAAGTAGGTATAATATTTAAATAGCTTTGAAATGTTACTCACACTAAATAATACTATAACTGTATACACGAGGCCAAAAACAATGGAGATATAGCCTACATAATAAAATCCAATAAACGCAGAAATTACATACGTTACCAAACAAAACCATAAAGCATTTCTCTTACCAAGCATAATTGCTAACGTATTAACACCAGCCTTTTTATCTGCTTCAATATCTGGAATCGCAGAATAGGTTTGCATCCCAAAAGCCCAAACGAGACCTCCAAATACTGCTAACCATTCTATATTCGTGTTACCAGTAATAAAAAAACCAACGAGTGCTGGTGAGACATATATTATTGCTGAAAATAAAACATCTAAAGGCGGTTTACTTTTTCCTCTTATTGGTGCTGCTGAATAGAAAAACCCTGCAAATAAGAACAACAACAAAGCTAATTTTGTTGATATATTAACAATAAAAAATAAAGGTAAAAAAGGAATTAAAAGAGATAACATGATTTTCCATAAATGCCTATGTTTTTCGAGTGGTAATACCGATTCATATTTTACCTTTTTAGCATTGTGAATATCGGTTTGATAATCATAAATATCATTGACACCATAAATAAAAACATTAGCTGGCACTGAAAAAAACACACCAAAAGCAACTAAAAAAAGTGTTGTGGTAGTATCATATAAAAATAGATTTCCAGAGGATATCACACCAACAAGAAAAGTTCCAAGCACATACATCCAGAATCTTGGTCTGGATATTAATATAACTTCTTTTATCGTTAATTTCATAGTGGGACAAAAATAAGCTGATAGAATGGTTTAAACTAACAATATTAGTTTTTTTGTTTAGTCTTTTTTATTGATTATTAAACGTATATGCTTTAATAATGGAAATATCTTTTCAGAATAAGAGCAACAAAAAAGTTGCTCTTATTCTGAATTAATTACGGGGATATCGGCAATAAAAGTGATGATATAACACGTTACAAATAATTATTCGTTAAAATTAACGAACGGAATTCTGCCGAACTTTACACTGAAAAAAGAACTCGAAATCTGAATTGAGTTATGCGGAATTAACCTGGAATTGAACAATTTAAGCAGAATAACAAAAAACGTTCTCACTCAAATGTCTCATAACAGTTTGTAACAACGTGTATAATTAACTTCTTCATACGTCGTAAAATCTAAACCGGTTTTCCGTAACTAACCATACACAAACCGTTGGCAAACATAAAACGATTAAAAATTTCAAAATAAAAATGGACCTAACCGACGAAAGAAGAAAATTATCCGAATTAACGGAAACCGCACTTGTAAAAAATGATATTGAATCTTTGAAAAAGTTCAAAAAAATTGTTGATCAAAAAAAATTGATTTCAACACTCATAATTTTAGCGAATTCTTTTATTCAATAGTACCATCGGAAATTCTTCAAGAAATATCAAAAAAATAATTTTTGTTATTTGATTTACAATTTGAAATGGTAAAAACGATTTGCCAGAAAACCTTTTTTTTAGTAATTTTAGAGTAACCTTCAAAAACAATCCAACATGAAAAAACTAATGTTATTATTTGGAATATCGATGATTATGTTTCTTTTTCACAGCTGTTCAAGTTCTGACTCCGAGAGTTCTGCAACAACAAACAACGATCCTGCATTAGTTGGCACATGGATTAGAAAAAATAAGTATCATATCGATTTTTATAGCAATGGGATAGGTTCAAAAGATAAAAGTGTTGTGGTTACTGAGGATATCAAAAAATTTAAGAAGGAAAGAATAAATTGGGCTTCATTCAATAATAATTTTCTTTTAATCAACACGGATGAAAAAGTAATGGGGTTTAGTTATCAGATAAAAGGTGACACCCTCTTTTTAAGACAACCTGAAGATAATTTGGAGTTTTTCATTAAAGTTACAGAAGAAAAGAATGAATCCACAGACGCAAAGGATAATTAATTCAGTTGTTAGAGCAACTGAATTAATGCTTTTCTTAACTGCGGATGTAACATTTGCCAACAAAACCTAAACTGCATTAAAACGCAGTTTAGCCGAAATGTAAGCCATTAAACAAAAAAATATAATTACTTTTGAAAAAAACTAAACCTCTCTATATTAAAAACTTACTATTACTAATCGCTGTTGCAGCTTCTTTAAATATTATTGGGCAACCGCCCGCTTATGTGCCAACTAACGGCCTTGTTGGCTGGTGGCCTTTTAATGGCAATGCCAATGATGAAAGTGGGGTTGGGAATGATGGTTTCACTTTTGGTGTTAACACTCCATCGCTTCAAACGGACAGATTTGGCAATACAAATTCGTCCTACTATTTTTATGGTGAAAATGGTGAAATAAAAATACCTACTTCAACTAGTGCCTTACTTTTAGACCCATTACAAGACTCCTATTCAGTGTCTTTCTGGCTAAAAAGTGCTGACCCTACATTAAATACATCCACTGGCATTGCCTTGCAACAATGGGGAGGGAACCTTGTATTTAGTTATCCATTTTCTTTTCAAATTAATGCAACAACAAATATCTTTTCTTGTGCTGTTTTTGATGGAGTAAGTGGCAATGCCACATCTATGGGGGATTTGTTATTTGATGACCAATGGCATATGATTACAATGGTAAAAGATAATGCAGTCGACTCCATATTTTCTTTTGCAGATGGAGTGTTAATAGATGCGGTGGAATTTACTTTGGGCGGACCACTGGACCCAATTTATGATACGATTCGAGTTGGCCCTGTTTTTTTAGGAAATATTGATGATATGGGGGTTTGGGATAGAGTGTTAAACTCTTGTGAAATTAAAGATTTATATAATGTTCAACTTAATTCAATATTATTCGGTGCTACTCAAAACGGAGCAACATTAACCGCAGACCAAGCAGGTGCAACTTACCAGTGGCTGGATTGCGACAATAGCTATGCGCTAATTGGAGCAGAAACAAACCAGTCGTACACCCCAAGCAATGTAACGGGCAACTACGCTGTGGAAGTTAATATGAATGGATGTGTTGATACTTCAGCATGTTTCTTAGTAGATTACACAGGTTTGAGCGAGATGTATACAGACATTATCACAGTTTACCCGAATCCAACTTCAGATGTGTTAATTGTTTCTGGGTTGAGTGAGATTAATGGATTAAAGAAAATGGAAATCACTTCTTTGAAAGGAGAGATAGTGATGAAAATTAACGGTTCAAATAAAGAAGTTAATGTTTCTATACTCCCCGATGGAATTTACTTTTTGAATATAACTCATCTGAAAGGAATTGAGACAATACGCTTTGTTAAGGAGTAATTAAAGAACGGCCTACAACACTCACTAAAATCCATAAACCAAACTAACCCCAACCGTTTTTACGTATTTTAGCGTAACCGTTAACAAACATTACTAAAAAAAAATAAAATTATGACCGAAGTAGAAAAGTTAGTTCAAGAGGCACAAAATCACAAGGCAGTTAATCATCCATATTTATTTGCTCTTGAAGATGGTTCTTTAAATAATCCTGAACTAGCAATTAAGGACTTTTCGTTACAATATTCAGGATACACCTCTTGGTTCCCCAGATACCTCACCGCTGCTATTTCAAAAATTAGTAATCCATCTCATAGAAAACACTTGTTGGATAATCTAAGTGAAGAAAATGGCAATATTGATGCAGAAGAAATTATGCTATTAAAAGAACTTGGCATTGAAGAAGAATGGGTACAGGGCATATCTCATCCAGAGTTATTCAAAAGATTTCAAAAAGCCCTTGGGACTAAGGATAATATAGAAATTGACGAAGCAACTGCAATCTGGCGGGAAATGTTTCTAAATGTCGTGTATAATGGATCGGAAGCAGAAGTGATAGGAGCAATTGGTATAGGAACAGAAAGTATTGTTAAATATATCTATAAACATATTACACTTGGAATACAAGCACACACTAAACTCGAAAAATACGATTATGTGTTTTTTGAATTACATTCTGAAATTGATGATGAACATGGAAAAATCATGATTCAAATTGCTGAAGAAATGGTAAAGGAAAATCCTGAAAGTTTAGCTGAAATAAGAAAGGGTATGCTCAAAGCTTTGGGATTAAGGGTAATGTTTTGGGATATGATGCTTGAAAGAGCGAAAAAGCAATAATATGAAAGTAGAAAAGAACACGAAAAAACTATATGACAACCAAGCAAATGACTGGAGTCGTAATGATCCTCTTTTGCTGTCAGATTACTCTGCCCGTCCCTTTGTTCTAAACTTATGTGAACCGCTGAAAAATTTAAATGTTCTAGATATAGGTTGCGGCGAAGGATACGTTGGGAGACAAATGCTCAAAAGAGGTGCTCAACACGTTGATGGAATTGATATTTCAGACAATATGATTGCCAACGCAAAAAAAATCCAAGAAAACGAAAACATTCAAAATGCTACCTATAAGGCAATGGATGTTTCGGATTTCAAAGTTGATGAAAAGGAGAAGTATGACCTCATCATTGCTATGTTTTTGTTTAACTACCTTACTATAGAAGAGACACAAGCTACAATGGAAAAGGCTATTCAATTACTCAAACCAGGTGGGTATTTTGTTTTTTCTGTACCTCACCCGTTATTAGCATATTTAAAAAAGGACAAATACCCATTTTATTTTGAAGTTAGTGGAGGGTATTTCTCAGCAAGGAATTCGTTATTCCCGGGTGAAATATGGAGAAGGGATGGAATTCCTGTAAATGTTCAATGTGTCCATAAGACTATTCAGGACTATTTCTCTTGTCTCATAAGTGCCAATTTCAAAGCTATTCCTGAAGTGTATGAACTGCATATAACAAAAGATCATATAAAACTGGACGAAAAATTTTTCGGGCCCCTCGAGGATCTACCTTTGCACATGGCGTTCAAAATTCAAAAGGTGTAATGATAAGTGAGGACAAAGTAAATAATCTATCCTGGAATGTTACTCCCCCAGGAATTAATGACATTAAACAATATATTCCAGAAAATCTGGTCAAACCATGCCCTAACCTAATCAAAAATGCTAATGTCGATCTTGATCTACTGATTGAAGCAAGTAAAACTTCACATTTCAAACAGTTAACGAAATGGTCTAAGGAGAATCTTCCGAAAATTATGACTACCCCAGGGATTTCCTTACTTAAAATTCGTGATTGTGAATTAGATAACGATAGACTAAAATCACTTTATTACATCATTTCACTTGGTTTAGGCAAATTAAATGATCGTTATGGAGAGCTCTTCGAAGTGAAAGACCAGAATTTAGATTATAAGAAAGATGCTATACCTGTTTCAAAAACGAATGCATCAACAGGATTTCACACAGATAGTACATCATTTCAATACAGCCCGGATATTGTAGGGCTTTTATGTCTTCAGCCTGGGAAAAATGGTGGGGAATCAATTCTCGCAAACGCAGCTAGTTTATACTTATGGCTTAAAGAGTTCTACCCTGATTCTATTCCAATTCTTTCAAAAGATATTATTCGAGATGTTATAACTCCAGGAAGCAAGATTGATATAGAAGCGATCAAGAAAAACCGATTTCCAATTTTCTCATATCAGGCTGGACTATTCAAATTCAGATATATGCGCTATTGGATTATTAGCGGCCACGAGAAATGTAATAAGATAATGCCAAAAGAACTGATTAAGGGTTTAGACCAGATTGATAAATTCTTTGAAAGAAAAGAGCATCAAATTAATTACAACATGGAGCGCGGTGATATACTTTATATAAATAATAATTTCATCTGTCACAATAGAACAGAATATACAGACTACAACGATCTTGAAAGAAAACGTACACTAGTAAGAACATGGATTAATCCATAAACGATTTGCTAACACTGCCTATATTCCATTGCTTAAATCTCGCTTCGCATGATAAATCATTCAAACTCGCAAGTCCTTACTCCGAAATAAATTTTATCTTTAATCAAACGCAACGGCTCATAGGTACTGTGTTAGGCACAATTAATTACAATACAAATGATGACTAAAACAAAAGACCAATTAATATTTCCAATTATTGTTTTTGGGATATCTCTTCTCAATTTATTTTTTAAGTCTAGACCCAACTTCTAAACTTAAATAAACGTATAAATTAATATGATGTTAAAATTCTTGTTCACTTTATCATTCGTATCGCTCATTGTATCGTCTTCAATGTTTGCGCAAACCTTTGAGGGAATCTGCTCAACAGGAACTTGGGTGCAACAAGATGTATCCATTACAGAGGTTTGGGATCCTAACTCAAATACATATGTTACTGTAGGTGAAACGAAATACTTCTACTTCACAGTTTCAGGTGACACAACAGTGAATACATTAACTTACCATAAGCTACAAAGAACAGAGGTTAACTACGATCTCACGACAGGGTTAATTTCTCCAATAGGCATACCAAATCTTGCATTGATTTTTAGAAATGGAACAAACAAGGAGACCTATAAAATGTATCCTAATCAGTCCACGGAGACCTTATGGGCCGACTTTAATTATATAGCTGGTGAAACTCAAACTTTTTCAAATATTTTCAATACAACTGATCTTTACTTAAATGAAATTATAGATACAACTTGGTGCGATACTGTATTAAACCAGCACAATTACACTTGGTCTTCTGCGGGAGGTTTGACGATGCTCGAAATGGTTGAAGGTATAGGTTCTCCTCAAAACTTCATTCATATCTACGGAACAGATTCCGAATACGATAAAGTTTTATTCTTTTGTCCATCATTGACTCCAATAGTGGACGTACAGCTCGAAATACTAAGTACTGTTAATGTTCCTGTTATTACGAAGAATAACCTTATTGTTGCTCCTAATCCGCATAGTAATAGCTTTAGAATAGATCATTTGACATATGATGTTAATGCTTTGGCTAGACTCTTTGATCTTCAAGGGAGACTAGTAATGAATGGTATTGACCCTTATAATGAAATCATCACAACTGACTTACTTCCCGGCCGTTATATACTCAAAATATACTCAAACAATCAAGTGAGTACTATTTCTGTTTTAAAGAGATAACAGAGTTTATATGAGGTTTTTATTGGTTAAAATCTGATATCACAATCAAATAAGACCAGGGTATATATCTTGTAACTCGTGTTATTGATAGAGCTATTATCGAAATTAGCAAACTTGTTTATTCAAAATAACCGCAAAAAAAACATAAGACACGCTATACTTAAGACAGAATTAAACCTTATTTCATCACTTATATAGCAGCAATACTCTACATAAAAACTTTATCGTTTTTTCTTATCTTTGAAAAAGAAAATTTAACTCTAAAGTCTTAGTACCAGAGCTTATAAATTTAAGAATGGACAAACTTCTACAATCAGAATTTGAACTAGCAGAAATTGAAGTAAAACGGCTCAATGGCTATGATAATATCAATTATCTGGTTTACTCATCAACAGGTAAATATATTTTTAAAACGTATAACTACACTGATGAATTATATGAAATGGTCAAGGCGGAAAATGAAACTCTTTTTTATTTACAAAAATCGGCTCAAAACAAATATCCAACACCAATACCTTTTAGTAATGGTTCATTTGTTAAAGTCCTTAATATTGAAGGTGTAGATAAAGTATGCAGGATGTTAACTTTTCTTGAAGGAGAATTCCTAGGTGAAATAAAGCATACTGAGAAACTAATGGAAAGTTTTGGTCGTACTCTTGCCGATATTGATTTAAAATTACAACATTTTAAAAGCCCCACGATAGCAGCAAAACAATGGGAATGGGACATTCAATACCTGACTTTAAATGAAAAATATATTAATGATATAGCGAATGCTAATGATAGAAATATAGTCCGTTATTTTTTCCAACAGTTTAAGGAAAACGTTTTACCCATAATACCCTCGTTGCGAAAACAAATAATTCATAACGACCCGAACGATTGGAACATATTAATTCAAAATGGAGAAGTTTCTGGAATCATTGATTTCGGAGATTTGGCTCACTCATTCTTGATCAATGAATTGGCTGTAGCTATACCATATATTTGCTTTGAAAAAGACAATCCCTTAGAATGGGCATCTATTGTTTTAAAGTCATATCACAACAAATTACCTATTCAGGAAAGAGAGGTCAAGGTCCTCTATTATCTGATTGCTGCGAGGCTTATCATAAGTGTCTGTAATTCTGCGCATTCAAAAATAAATAATCCCAAAAACACATATGCCTCAGTAAGTGAAAAATCAGCTTGGAAATTACTCCATACTTGGCTAAGTATTAATCCTCTTTCCGCAGAAAATAGTTTTAGAATAGCTACAGGTTTGTCTCCTATAGAATCAAAATCATCCGAGCAAGTTCTCCAAAGGCGATACGAGCATATCAGTCCCATTTTGTCGCTAAGCTATGACAAGCCTATTCAGATGGTTGGTTCTGCCTTTCAATATATGTATGATGCTGAGGGCAATACTTTTTTAGATGCATATAATAACATTCCTCATGTTGGGCATTCACATCCAAAAGTTGTGGCAGCAGGACAAAGGCAAATGGCAAAGCTAAATACCAACACAAGATACCTTTACAATGAACTAGCAGACTATGCTGAAAAACTATTGATGAAATTTCCTGCTTCTCTCAATAAAGTTTATTTTGTAAACTCTGGAAGTGCAGCAAGTGATTTGGCTGTTCGTATTGCAAAGATTCATACCGACCATCAGAAAATAATGGTCCTAGAACATGGCTATCATGGCAATACTCAAGCAGCTATAGATATAAGTGATTATAAATTTAATAACCCGAAAGGGCAAGGGCAAAAAGAAAATATTCTGAAAGCAGATTTACCTGATACTTATAGAGGGAAATATACATTGAATAATGGCAGTGCGGGAAAAATGTATGCAAAAGATGCAATAAATAAAATACAAAATTCAGACTTAGCAATTGCCGCTTTTATTGCTGAACCCATAGTTGGTTGTGGCGGACAAGTTCCTTTAGCGAAAGGATATCTACAAGAAATTTATCCCGTGATTAGAGAACAAGGAGGAGTATGTATAAGTGATGAAGTTCAAACAGGCTTTGGGCGTTTAGGAGATTATTATTGGGGATTTGAAGCCCAAAATGTAGTGCCTGATATGGTTATCATCGGAAAACCAATGGCAAACGGACACCCCATGGGAGCAGTAGTCTGCACGGATGAAATAGCAGAATCTTTTAGTAAAGGAGTAGAGTTTTTTAGCTCATTTGGAGGTAACCCAGTATCTTGCGCAATAGCCTCTTCGGTAATAGATGTAATAGACGAAGAAAAATTGCAGGAGAATGCAAAAATCGTTGGGGATTATTATAAATCCTTATTTATAAATCTTCAAGAAAAATATAAATGTATCGGAGATGTTAGAGGAAATGGATTGTTCTTAGGTATAGAAATCATTAAGAACAATGGCATTATACCAAATCCAGAATTGGCCCACTTGATTAAAAATCAACTTAGAAATCATAATATTCTTATAAGTACTGATGGTCCATTTGATAGTGTTTTAAAAACAAAACCACCATTGTGCTTTACGAAAGAAAATGCGCTATTGGTAACAACTCAGATCGAAAAAGTATTAGAAACCTATCAAAACAATCTATAATTCACATTAGAATATCACTTATAGGAAATAGTGTAAAAGTGATTCGCGCAAAAATATTGAATGAGAATCCATTCTTAATAAATTGAATTCTAAAGAAATGAACTGACTCCTATGGCACAATCAATTGAACTGAATGATGCCGCTCTCCTTTTCTAAAATTCAAAAAATAGGTGCCTGAATCAATAATTGGTCTCAATTCGATGTCTTTTTTGCTTTCTGTTTTAAAAATCACTCTTCCTTGAAGATCGCAAAGCTCAATCAGATCTACTGGAATATCTTTTGAATATTCGATAATGTTGTTGCGAACAGGATTAATAACTTCTGGCCAAGAAATTCCAATTTCTGCAACATCCAAGGCTGCTAAACAAATGTCTGAAAGGGGATTTTCGTTTTCAATCGTAGCTATAGGTGATAAGTCCTGACCAACAAAGCCAGCATAATTAGCAGGATATTTTTCGCCTCTAAACAATGTG
>CAJQQA010000135.1 GCA_905480355.1 uncultured Flavobacteriales bacterium
GAAATATTAATATCAATTTTTTCCATCTCCTTTGAAAAGCGATTTCTCTGAAAGTTGCTCTACTGTATAGATACACCGTTGACCGATTTATGCCTTGCCAAGATTTGAAGAAAGATGATTTTTATCCTACCCATGAAGTCGATAAATGGTTGTTTTGTCTTTTGATCTCTCCAGATATAGCAAACACCCTTGAACTTATTAAGGTTTCTTTACGACAATCTCACCAGTTACGTAAAAGTTACGTTCTTTTTCGGAACCATCTGAATTGTAAGTAATTTCCCAACCTTCGAGTTTTCCTTTGATATACGTTCTTTTCATCGTAAGTTTTCCTTGTTTATCAAAGAACTGCTCAATCCCTTCTTTTGATCCATTTTTAAAGATTGTAATCATGGATCGTTGATTATTTTCCCAATTCGTTTTAAAAACTCCGTCTTTGACTCCATTTTTATAGTCACAAATGACACTGGTATCTCCGGTTTCGTATAACCACACTTTTTGTTCTTGAGAAAAATTCATGGCATCGATGTGCTTATATATTTCATCTGCCAATACTTGATGACCTCCTGCGTTTAAATGTGGATCTAACACAAACCTGTGCTTATCATTGATTTTCCCGGTAAAGTCAATGTAGCTCAATCTATCATGTAAAGAAGAAGCATATTCCAGATCTAAAAGATTTTTAACGTCCGTAATGAACGCATTATTGGATCGTTCAGCTTCCATGTTGAAGAGAATTATTTTCGCACTCGCGGGTATTTTTTTTGATGATTTTAAAATCGACAGAAAAGCTTTCGCTGGGGTAACCACCTTTTCTTTCTTTTTAATCCCTGTTGATTTCTGTGCGATATACTTTTTCTTTTCACCTAAATAACCAGGGATGTTAAGCACATGTTTTAAAAAATAATATTGATTCCGTTCTAGATGTAATTCTGATGCAGTATTATATGTTTCCTCAGAGGACACGTGCAATTCATTTAACCCTCGCACCCAATTTTTGTTTTCCGTATAATCATTCGGACAATATTGAATAATTACATACTCAACACTATCTGTTTTAAACTTTTCAAGTGATGTTATTTCTCTCGCTGTTCCATAGGAGGAAATTGCCGTATTAAGAATTTTAACTCCTATTTTTCTCTCAAGTATGGAAGCATAAGTTGCGTCTTGTTCAACACCCCAACCCATAGAGTATGAATCGCCTAACACAAGAATTTTTGGGTAACTGAGCGATTCTTCATCGTCTCGAACTCCTTTTCTGTTAACGTGATATGTAGTGCTGAATTCTAGGTTTTCATACTTAAATGTTCCTGGCCGAAGTGTATAGAATAAAGTTGAGTCGTATTGAGCATATTCAGGATTTTGTTGAATGATATTGCAATGTCGTTCATGGTAATAACTTCTCAACGCTGGTAATAACCATTTGGGCGCACTCCTCGGATCGTTCAATTTCGTATTCAGATACCACTCTAGTCCTCCAAGTACAACAAAAAGAATAATCAGGTTATAAGCGATTATTTTCCATTTTTTTTTCAAAAAAAATCATAAAATTAAATTATCAATCTTTAAAAATCAGTTTTCACATTTTCAGTTTACCCTAATTTATTCGCTTTATCTCTTGCGGTAGCCATAACTTTGTCGGCTTGTTTTTGACCTTCAGCCTCAACATCTTTTGCTTTCTTATCAGCAGTTGATATCAATTTTTTACCTGCTTCTTGTGCGATTCGCTTTTTAATTGGGTTTGATCCCGCATTCTTAACCAAATCTTTTGCTTGTTTGTCAGCTTCAGCTCTTAGTGCGTCGCCCGCTTTTTTTGCCTCAACAACGATTTTATCTGCCTCTTTCTGGGCATCATCTAAAATTTTCTGTTTTTGCTTTTCAAGTTCTTCTTTTGCATTGTCAACTTGTTCATTAATTACGTTGCTAACAGAATCCTTTATAGTTTCGGTTACATTTTCAATCAAATTATCTTTGAAATCTCCGGTTGCTTTTATAATTGACTCTTTAAAATCGGTTGTAATTTTCGGATTAGAGATGTCACCAATCATTTTCACATTGACAGGTATTATTGCTGGTAAACTTCCTACGTTCAAATTTGGAATTAGAGAATTTAATTTACTCATGGCGGCCTCAACCTCTTTAATCATTGAAGCTGGAATTTCCTCTTTTGGAACATTCATTTTCATGGTATAATCCATTTTTTGATCCAAGGTTGTGAAACCTGAAACTTCGGAACCTATTTTCCCGAGTTTAACATCAAAAGGACTTGTTTTTATTTTACCATCCTCAACTGTGAAATTCGTCTTGAAATTCTTAATAGTTTGAGATGAAAGACTTTTAAGCTTAGTTACACTTTCAATTTTGTCAAACAGTTTTACACCTTCTAATGAAATGCTGTTTGATCTCATATCACCAACACTGCTCAAACTAGAAAGGATTGGCTCAAAACCAGCAGTCAAATCTGTAGACATATCAAAATTAGATGAAATCCTTCCTCGTGCATATTTAGTAATAGGAGCCAGCGTTTCAATAGTATTAAAATTCACGGCCAATTCATGGATGTCAATATTCTTTAAAGTATATCCGAAATTCATTTTAGGCTTTGAATGATTTTGAGTATTGTAATCACCTTTTAAACCAATCGTACCGCCCATTGCTCTTAAAGTCAAGTTCTCTAATGTGGCAATTTCATTCTTTAAATGGACTATACCATTAACTGATTTTATGTCTAGACCATCATATTTAATAGCATCAATGCTGGTGTTTAAATTAAAATCTATATTTCCGGGCACTAAAACTGGTTCTCCACCATCAGCTGTTGTTGTCGATTGCGAAGTTTCTCCAGTTGTTATACTATTTGATTCACTGGATGGTACTAACTCATCCAAATCTAGATAATCACTGTGGTATGTAAAGTCACCCTTTAATACTTCTTCTCGTAATGCATAACCAAGGTAATTATCAATCTGACCGTTCATTGCGAAATCGGACTTCCCCATTTTGGCCTTCAGTTCATTCATCTCTAGATTTTGTGGAGAGAATGTGAATTTCATTGTTTCGATATCAACATCATTCGGTAAATCAGAAGACTTGTAAAGCATTTCGGAAAGAATTAATTGACCCTCTGCCGTAAATTTCTCAAAGTCATTGTTCTCCAAATCGCTAATATCACCTTTGATTTTAACATCAGCATCAAGAATACCAGAATAAGATTCTCCTTTCGCCATGGGCACGAAATCTTTTAAAGTGGCAAGGTTGAGATTCGCTAAGATTTTAGCATCGATATTTGGATCAGAAATTAATCGCTTCATTAATAACTTTGCATCAATTGTGTTTTCAGAAAGATTCGCATGGAATTTTGGAAATGAAATTGTCAT
>CAJQQA010000136.1 GCA_905480355.1 uncultured Flavobacteriales bacterium
TATAGCGGTTCTAAAATCTCGCCCATAACCCTTACTCGCCCGATAATCAATATCAATTATTGTATAACCTTGGTCACGTAATAGGTTGTGAAACATATATTCCCTATGGTATCCACTCCAGAAATTGTGTGCGTTTTGCAAATATCCTGCGCCATGCACAAAGATGATTGCAGCGTTGTTCTTATTTGACGTGTTTGGTTTGTATAATCTAGCATTTACTTTAATACCATCCTTCGCTAGAAAAGATATAACGGTTGGAACGTGCCAATCATATGCTTCAAATTCTTTAGTTGTGGAGTTAGTAATTCGAATCCGCTCGCTGTTTGCTTTGTTCTCACAATAAAACAATTCCCATGGAGTATTACTATTAGAATAGCGGTAAGCAAGTATTTCTTCATTAGGGGAAACTGTTATATCAAAATTACCTATGTCTGTTAATATTGGAGTTAATTCATTCTTTTTGAGTGATAAATGATAAAAACCTCGGTTACCAGGGTGGTTTTTATTCGCGGTTATATAAAATTGATTCTTCTTTTGAGAATATTGGGCCTCATGAACTTCCCATTTACCTTTTGTCAGTTGTTTTTTCTTTTTATTCTTCAGAGTGAAGCTATACAAGTGAGAATAACCTGTTTCTTCCGATTGAAAATAAAATGTGCCCTGTTCATTCAGCCAACCTAATGTGCCAGAAACCATGTTCCAACTTGAGATGCCAGGCCCACCTATCCAAGCTTCGTCATGCTGATGCTGATGTTCTGTGATTTCACCGTTTTTGATATCAACGGAAACCAGCCACCTGTCTTTGTTGTCGTAACTTCGAACATCGAGAATGTTATTTGAACCGTCTTTGTTGTATTGAATAGAATGCATTATTATGTTTCGATCTTTCTCATAGAAAAGTGCCGTATCTCCATATTCTGTAGCACGAAATTTAGGTTTTTTACGAATATCAGAAAGTGTTGAAAAGTCAACATAATAAACCCGATTATCACTTAAGTCAAGTATGCCAAGTCGATGATTAGCGTCTTCATTTCCAACTTTTGAGCGGGCATTTGATGTATACGTATAGCCATCTTTTGAAATATGGTTTTCTACATGCGTACTTTCAGTTTCGGGATAATCATTGAGGCGAAACGTTATAAAATTTCCGTCAGGAGAAATTTGAATGTTACTGACACTTGATTTTTTTAAATAGACTTTACCATGTTCATTTTGCACAAATCGCTTAGCCTTTCGCCATTCTTTCTCCGCTTGCTCTTCTTGAGTAAATTTGAATAATTTGAGTTCCTCTGCTTCCAATTGACTCATTTCTTCCTCTTCATGATTTGGTTTTGCACCTTTTTCAAAAGAAGCAATTAAATTAATTGTACCGGTATTGATAGAGTAAGAATAAAAACCGGATTGTTTTTGAAAGTAAACAATATGTGAATTTTCAAATTGTTGCACATTGCGAATTGATTCATCGGAATTGAAGAGTAAGCTTATTTTTTTTGTTTTTCTATTTAATTTGTAGAGGTCGCCTTGATAGCTATAGATTTCAATAGGATGTTGTATGAATGAACGCGAAATAACATTTTCTGTGTAGAAATCTGGAATAATTGAGTCGATTTTCTTTGTGCTTAATGTATAAGAATATTCGCTGTTTCCGATAAGATTATTTGGGTTCCAATCAAATACAATTTTTTCACTTGTGGCTGACCATCTAATGTTTTGGGCTTGGTGGCCAATGAAAGAATTACCTTTCATTATTTCATCAAGTTGTAAGGCAGGAGAATTGATAGATGATTGGCCAAACAATTGGACTGAAACAAGAAGGGCTAAAATAATTTTCATGAGCTATAGCTTTTGGCTAATGTACAGAATTTAAACGAGAAAAAGAACCTGTTTTTGATGACTGAGTAGCTAAATTATTCAGTAGTTCAAACATCTGAATTAAGTATGAAAAAGCAATTATCTAATACCTGATTCATCAATAATATTAATGAAGTGAAATCCTCTTGGAGCATAGCTTTGTTTGTAGAAAAATTTATGAGCTTTGAAATTATTAGTGTATGTGTCTAAGGCCAACATATTACAATTAAGATTTTTTGCTTTAAGTTCCATGAAATCAAATAATATTTTTCCAATACCCTTAGATTGGTGCTTCTTTGAAACCACTACATTGTCCAATTCTAAATATTTCCCGCACCAAAGTTTAGAACCAATCCAATATCCTGTTATTCCAACGCACTCTTCTCCGATATAAACTCCTACTTGGCCATAGTTATAAGGAAGCATAGAATCTAATTCGCTTGAATAATCTTCTTTGGTTAGTGTTGGATATACTTCTTGCAATAGAGATAAGTTGGCTAACATTTCTTCTTTGCTTGTTATTTCTTCGACTTTCATAGAGTGTAAAAATAAAAAAGCTCTTTGTTTAAAACAAAGAGCTTTCAAATTAAAATCAATTAATTTTTTATTCAAAAACTACTTTAGAAGTAGAATGAGTTCCATTGATGTTAACTTGGACAATGTATGTCCCAGCTTTCAATCCATTTCTTTCTATCAGAAAAGATGCATCTGAAGTGTTTTCATTTCTAATTACTCTTCCTGAAATATCCATTACAATGATTTCTTTTTCTCCCATTTCATTAAAAGGAATAGTCATATTGTCAGAAGAAGGGTTTGGATAGATAGAATTGATTAACTCTTCATTGTTCTCAGCGATAGATGTATTGCAGTAAGTTAGAGGGTATAAATCAGCTGTTCCAAAAGGAGTATTTGGTGCTTGAAGAGCCAAATCTGTGCATCCCATTTGGTCGATTAAAAAATCACGAATGAAGTTAACTGTTGTATCCATGTATGCTGCAGAAGAAGAATGAGGAACATGATCTGCGCCATAATGCGAATATAAATTGTTCTGAACTCCAATTGCATCGGCATGTTCTTTAATTACTCGACTTCCGTCTAATTCCATGATTTCAATCCCAAATACTGGTACTGTCACAAATCCTCTATTGTATTTAACGATTCCGTCATTAGTTCCATGAGTTGAACATAAAGGAACATCACCTGCTTCCATCCAACCATAACTTGCAAGAGCTCCAGCTAAACTAATTACTCCCTGGATATCAGTTGAATAACCAGGGTTACCACTAGTTCCTTCAATTCCACCAAGTGTATTTAGCTCACTTGTACTCATGAATTCTAGAATTTCACATTCTTGGTCCAAGTATGCTAAATGTAATGCTGTGATAGCTCCAGCCGAAGTTCCTCCAATATAAATTTTTGTAGTGTCAATTTTATACGTGTCAGTTGTAGCTCTGTCTTCATAGAAAAATCGGATTGAAGCTTTCATATCTTGTACCGCCCGAACGACTGCTTTAGTAGCGTCATTTTGGGAAAAAGGGAAATCTATGCCTAAACGGTAGTTGATTGAAGCAAAAACATATCCTTTTTTTACAAATCTATCTGCAAGAATTACTACATCTCCATCTGTTTTAGATCCTCCAATAAAACTTCCACCATGGGCCCATATGATTAGAGGCCGAGCAGTTTCGGTGTCACCATTTGGTTCGTAAATATCCATATCCAAAATGGTTGTAGCCCCTCCATTTGAAATGTTAGCGCCGAATACAATATCAGAAGTGATGTCAACCGAAGTAAAAACGTCAAAGGCGTATCTTCCGCCATTACATTGTCCATAAGAGAAAGATGTAAATAAACCAGTAAATGCTAGTAAGTAGATTTTTTTCATAAGTGTAATTTTCATTGTTTATTAAAGTTAATAATTCATAAAGGGAAAACAATCCCTGGATAGTTAGCGGCATCTGCTAATGGTGTCGCAGCGTTTTAAAATGTGTTTAATTCGTCAATATATTATATTGATTAGCGTTTATTCTGCGATGTGAAAATAATGTTTATTCCTCTAAATTACAAATTCTAAGGATTGATGAATAAAATGAATGTATAGAATCCGTCCTATATAAATCAAAGAAGTAATTATTTTTATCAGAAACTTAGATAATTAAACAAGAATATTATATCTTTGCGCTCCTGTCTCGAGAAGGCAGAATTAAATATTTTTATAAATAGAGGTTTAGTACCTCAAACTGTAACAAATTATGGCAACTAAAATTAGATTGCAAAGACACGGTAAAAAGTCTAGAGCATTTTACCACATCGTGGCTGCTGATACAAGAGCACCAAGAAACGGAAAGTTCATTGAGAAATTAGGAACTTACAATCCAAACACAAATCCAGCGACTATTGATATCGATTTCGAAAGAACTTTATCTTGGGTTCAAGTTGGAGCTGAAATGACAGATACTGCGAGAGCATTATTGTCTTACAAAGGAGTTCTTCATAAAAACCACCTTATTAAAGGTGTTGCTAAAGGAGCTTTGACTGAAGCACAAGTTGAAGAGAAGTTCACTAAGTGGATGGAAGAGAAAGAAGGTAAGATTTCTACTAAAGCAACTGGTTTAGAAAAAGATGCAACTAAAGCGAAAGCTGATGCACTAAAAGCTGAATCTGAGGTGTCTGCTGCAAGAGCAAAAGAAATTGAAGCGAAAAACACACCAGTAGAAGAAGTTGTTGAAGTAACAGCGGAGGAAGCTCCAGTAGCTGAGACAGCTGAAGCAAAAGTTGAAGAAGCACCAGTTGTTGAAGAAGCAACTCCAGTAGCTGAGACAGCTGAAGCGAAAGTTGAAGAAGCACCAGTAGTTGAAGAAGCAACTCCAGAAGCGAAAACTGAAGAAGCACCTAAAGTTGAAGCAAAGGAGGACGAGCAGCCTACTGAGGAAGAAGCGAAACCTGAAGAGCCGAAGGCTTAATGTAGGTTATCACTTCAAAATAAATTTAAAAACGCTTCATTTTCACGAATGAAGCGTTTTTTGTAGGATAAAAAATGAATAAAAAAGACTGTTTTCATCTTGGTCGAATAGCAAAACTTCGTGGTTTTAAAGGCGAGGTTTCATTGTTCTTAGACGTGACAAACCCCGAAGATTATTTTTCGCTTGATTCAATATTTATTGATATTAACAATCATTTGACGCCTTTTTTTATTGAGTCGATAACACTAAAAAACAAAGGGTTTGCTGCAATTAAACTGGAAGGGGTCTCTGATGAAAATGCCGCTAAAATAATTCTACGAAAAGAAGTTTATCTTCCAGCTGAAATCCTGCCAGAACTGAAAGGAATAAATTTTTATGACCACGAAGTCATCGGTTATCAAGTGCTTGATAAAAATCATGGTTCGATTGGAATTATTGAACAAGTTATCGACTTAAAAGTGAATCCACTCTTGCAAATATTTAAGGATGATAAGGAGATATTGGTTCCTTTGATAGATGGGATAATCAAAAAGGTTGATCGGGACAAGAAAGAATTGCACATCGAAGCACCAGAAGGTATAGTTGAGCTTTATCTTGGATTGTAAATAAATTACATTGTGTTTAATTTCAAATATTTCAGTGTGAAACAAAGTGATTCCGCAATGAAAGTGGGAACTGATTCTATGCTGCTCGGTGCATTTGTTGATGTGAAACATAATCTAAAAGGATTAGATATTGGAAGTGGGACTGGTGTTCTGTCATTGATGGTTGCGCAGAAAAATTCTCAGATTGAGATTGATGCGATCGAAATTGATTCCTTAGCAAGTAAAGAATGTTCGTATAATTTTGAACAAAGCGCATGGAGTGATCGTTTACAATGTTATAATCAAGATTTTATTGATTTCGATTCAAACAAGAAGTATGATTTAATTTTTTCTAATCCACCTTATTACACAACGACAAAGTATAATGATGACCTTCGCAGGACAGCAGCACGACATGAAGAAAGCTTGCCAATTAAACTTTTATTGGACAATGCCCAAAAGCATCTTTCGATAAATGGAGTGGTATGGCTCATTCTTCCATATTCTGATTTTGAAAAATGGAATTCAATTGCTAGAGATTTCGGTTTGTTCTGTTCAATTAAAATTAAAATAAAAGGCAAAGAAAACAAAAAGCCGAATCGTGTTATTGCGAGTTTTGGAACATCAGAATACCCAGTTAAAACTAAGAATTTCGTATTGAGAAATGATGATAATTCCTATACTGATGAATACATCTCCCTAACCAAAGAATTTCATGGTGTTCGCTTAAAGTAATTTTACAAGTTCGTCTTGCGTTGATTTTCCCTTGTCTTTATTGTACCACATTTGAAGAGCCGCCTGCTTGTCTGCATTTATCAAGTTGGAATCTTTGTGCGACATCACTAGCTCTTGCGCTCCAGAAGGTCGAGGACCCCAAGTGAATAGATCTTTCCCGTTTTCGTCTCTTACTATTAATTTTGGAATAGATTTACTACCGTATGTTAAGTATTGATTAATTAGAAATGGCTCATAGTCTCTAAATTGAATATCTAAGGTGATGAGGTTTGATTGTTTACTCATTTTTTGAATAACCGGAGCAGAATTTGCAGCATCTCCGCACCAACGTTCGGTAATTAAAATCCACGTTTGAGGAGAGTTTATTTTGGACAATACATTTTTTACATTATCCGAAAGTTCTATTTTTTTCTCCCAACGGTTAACTCTAGATTTATTGAGTTTAGCATAATTGACATAGTCAGGTTTATCATATGGCGCATCCATAATTTCACCATTTATTATTTTCTCAAAACCTGCTGTGTATTCTATCCAATTCATACGGCTTAGTGTGTTTTAATTATCAGTACTCTCAAATATAGACACATTGTTATTTGAGAGTAATTTGGGTTGCCGAGATGATTAGGCTGTTATACTTTTAATAAATAGAAGGATATTTTTTTGGATCTGCTTCATTCATTATTTCGTTTACTTTTTCAACAATATCTTCAATGTTGGGCTTAGAGAAATAATCACCATCAGAACCGTATGCTGGTCGATGATCTTTAGAACTCATAGTGATTGGTGCTGAATCTAAATGCACGTATCCATTTTGCTCAACAAGAATTTTATCTAAGATATACGCTGAACCTCCACTACTGACATCTTCATCAACTATAAACAATCGATTTGTCTTACTCAAAGAATTGGCAATTACATGGTCGATGTCAAATGGTAAAAGCGTTTGTACATCAATTAATTCAACAGAGATGTTTAATTCTAAGAGTTGTTTAGTAGCGTCTTGGCAAAGATTAAACGTTGAACCATACGATACGATTGTAATATCTGAACCTTCTTGCACGATTTCTGGAACACCTAAAGGTTCTCTAAATTCTCCAATGTTGGTTGGTAAAGGTTCTTTAGTTCTATATCCATTTAAAGGTTCAATAACCAATGCAGGCTCATCTGCAGCCATCAAAGTATTATAAAAACCTGCAGCTTTTGTCATATTTCTCGGGACACAAACGTGCATTCCTCGAAGAGAGTTCACTATCATTCCCATTGGAGATCCACTGTGCCAAATCCCTTCTAACCTATGTCCTCTAGTGCTGATGATTAACGGCGCTTTTTGTCCGCCTTTAGTCCTATATTGTAATGTTGCTAAATCATCTGACATTACTTGGATAGCGTATAACAGGTAATCTAAATACTGAATTTCTGCAATTGGTCTCAATCCACGCATTGCCATTCCAATGCCTTGTCCTATAATAGTACATTCTCGAATTCCTGTATCGGCAACACGAGAAACACCGTATTTGTCTTGCATCCCTTCAAGAGATTGGTTCACTCCACCAATTTTCCCAGCATCCTCTCCATAAATTAATAATTCAGGATATTTTTCCAACAATTGATCGTAGTTGTTTCGAAGAATAATTCTCCCATCTTCCGTTTTTCCATCAGAATCATATGTTGGTGCAATTGGAGTAACATTTAATGCAGATGAACTTGATTCAGAATGTAAATGTGAACTGTATCGATTGAAATTAGTGTCAATTGAGGTTTTTATCCATGAAGAAAGAGCAGTTTTCGAGGCTGTGTTTTCATTGCGAACGATACGTACAACTTTTCTTGTTGCGACAAGAATATCTTTGCGTGAAGGCTCCATTGACTTTTCTAATTCTTCAGCTATTTTTGTGACGAATACTCCATTCTCACTATCAGCTGCAACAGCTTTTAGTAGAGATAAAGAGTATTCTAAATCTTGTTTGACGTCATCAGTAAAGGCAGACCAGGCAGTTCTTTTCATTGCTGAAACACTTTTTTTAGCCTCCGTTTGAATTTTTTCTAATTCTTCCTTGGTCGCAATGGTTAATCCATTAGCGTTAAAATCTAAAATCCATGTTTTAAACTTCGCGATACAATCGAAATCTTGTTCCCATTGCATTCTTTCTTCATCTTTATAACGCTCATGAGAACCGCTTGTAGAGTGTCCTTGAG
>CAJQQA010000137.1 GCA_905480355.1 uncultured Flavobacteriales bacterium
GGGGCGCTTTATGAGTTTTTCATAAACGGAAATTCACAAGGTTCAATTTCCATTGTTGATAGTATTGTTTTATCTAACTTAGCTGGAGGAGATTTGGTTAGCGTAATTGTCCAAAATGCTAACGGATGCACAAGCGAATCAGCAATGGCACCAATTATTTTAAACCCTACTCCAAATGTTGTTTTGATTAGTTCGCAAATAGATCAGGCAATTTGTATTGGAGAAACTGTGACATTTTTAGGGAGTGGATCTGATGAATATGAGTTTTTTATAAATGGCCTTTCTCAAGGACCTTCCTCTGCAGTGAATTCATTTATTTCGACTTCTATTTTAGATGGTGATATTATTTCTCTGATTGGAAATTCAATGGGATGTCCTGCGTCAGGAGCTGATTTAGTGTTTTCAGTATATAATTACCCAACTGTTACATTAACGAATAATAGCGATTTGAGTTTATGTACTGGCGAAGTAACAGATTTGGTTGCAAGTGGAGGGACAACTTATCAGTTTTTGATTAATGGTGTCCCTGCAGGTCCATTTGGTTCTTCTGCAAATTTTAATGGTACACTAAATGACGGAGATATCGTGACGGTAATAGGTGATCTCAATGAATGTGAAACTACGGCAATTTCTTCATTCACATATGAAGTAAACACCTATCCAGTGGTCAATTCAAATGTTAATCCAGGCACAACAATTTGTCACGACGATCTTGTTACTATTACGGCCTTTGGTGCTGACGAATACTCCTTCGATCTGAATGGTGGAATTCTCCAGTATGGAATTACCACGACCTTTGATGTCACAGATCTTGAAAATGGAGATGTGATAAATGTAATCGGATATAATGGAGACTGTCCTTCAACGCCGAATAGTTATAGCTTCATTGTTGAGACTATGAATTTGAATCTAACCGCTTTACCTTCTAGTCTGATTTGCGCGGGTGAAAATGTAGTCTTTACTGCAACAGGGGGTGATCAATATGAATTCTTCGTTAATGGAATTTCTCAAGGAGGAATGACTGCTTTAAATACATTCAATACTTCAACTTTATTGGATACAGATGAGGTTACATTTAATGCATTTTCAAACGTTACGGGATGTACACAAGAATATGGTGATTACATAATTATGTTTGTAACACCAGAACCAATCATTGCGCCTCAATCAAGTCTTACGTTTTGCGAAGGGGATTCAGTGATTCTTTTGAGCAACTTTCCAGATAATAATCAATGGTACTTGGATGGTGTCGCAATCCCTGGTGCAACAAACACTTCTTATGCCGTAACAAGTTCAGGAACTTATTCGCTTGAATCAATTAGTGGAGGAAATGGTGAAGTTTGGTCGTTTGGTTATAACTCTTATGGAAATTTAGGTGATGGAACAAACGTTGACAACTCTGAACCATCTATGGCCAATTCACTCGAATTATTTGATGAATTGTCTTCTGGAGATTATTTTGTGCTTGGAGTAACCCAAACTGGAGATGTTTATTCTTGGGGGGATAATGAGTTTGGTCAGCTAGGAGACGGTACATATTCTGATGAGTCGAGTCCACAATTAATAACAAACTTATCAGACATAAAATCTGTAGCAACAACAGAAACAAGTAGTGCTGCAGTTGCCAATAATGGTGACCTTTATGTATGGGGTAACAATGATCAAGGTCAACTTGGTACGGGTAATACATCTGTAATAAACTTTCCATTTTTGAATACATTAATTAACACTGTTGATACGATTGCAGGTGGTCATGATCACTTTATTACTTTAAAAACTGACGGCACAGTTTGGGCAGTTGGTAATAATGATTATGGACAATTAGGACAAGGCGATTTACTTAGTTCAAGTACACCTCTTCAGGTTCTAGGATTGAATAATATAGTATCAATTGGTGTTGGCGCATATAGTAGTTTCGCTATCGACAATTTTGGAGATCTTTACGTATGGGGCAATAACACGAACGGGCAATTGGGATTAAATGACATCATTAATAGACTTGTGCCTGTAGCAAATGATCTCAAACGAGTGATAAATGCTGAAGGTGGAGCAACACATAGCTTGTTCCTTACTTCAGACAAAGAAGTATACGCTAGTGGGGATAACTCATACGGGCAACTTGGTGACGGAACAACTTCAAACTCAGTAATTCCTGTTCAAATGTTGGTAAATGGTGCTATTCAAACTTCGGCTGGTGAATATACTTCGTTAATCCGACGTAATGATAACACAGTTTATGCTTCAGGTAATAATGACTTAGACCAACTTTCCGCGACAGGAGCTTTTCTTACTACTCCTGAATTCATTCCGGATGTAGAAGGTGTGACTTTCGTTGAGGGAAGTAAATCCTCTTCTCACTTTATTTATGGAATTGGTAACACATGCACTTCAGCCGCAGTAGTTGCAACAGAAATTACAGCTCCAGCTGTTACAATAATGACAATTGGCGATTCTCTATGGGCATCCGAAATAGGAGTATCATACCAGTGGTATCTTAATGGAATATTAATACCTATTGCCACAAATCAATTTCACGTTGCAACTGGCAATGCGAATTACTATGTTGAAGTAACGTATGCGAATGGATGTAAAGTTACCTCTCCAGTTATATATCACGGGATGGTTGATCTTTTAGAAATAGAGAACCATATATTGACCTGTTATCCCAATCCTACAAGCAACAATGTTAATATTGTAATCACAAATTTATTAAATAAAAAAGTGGCTCTTACTCTTTTTGATCAAACGGGAAGAATTGTCAAAAGTGTTGTCAAAACAGTATCTAAAAACTTAACCTTTGACCTATCCAGTTTCGAGAATGGAATTTATTATTTAAAAGTCAACTTTGATCAGGAGCAGAAAATAATTCGTGTAGTCAAGAATTAATCGAACACTTGTTTTCTTATTTTTTCAATTAATAGTTGGGAAGGCTCCCTCCTAATCCATTGCTTTATATCGCGCTCGAATGGTCTATCATTCAAACCCATTCTTCGATATTAATTTTATCTTTGCTTCTATGCGTCATCTGTTATTTGTTTTTATTTTATTGAGGGGTTCTCTCTCTCTTTTCGCACAGGAATTGGAAACCAAGAACTCTGCACAATTGTTTGTTGAACAACCAGCAGTATCAACTAATATTAACTTTTCTAACACCCTTCAACTTGACCTAAAAAATCGTGTATCGGATTATGTGTACGCAGGAGGTGGAGTTGCAGTTGGAGATATCAATAACGATGGTCTGCAAGATGTATATTTTGTTGGAAATACGGTGAAAGACAAATTGTACCTCAATAAAGGCGATTTTATTTTTGAGGACATCTCTAATAAAGGCCTTTCGGAAGATGAAAAAGGCTGGCATACTGGAGTCAATATGGTTGATATCAATGCGGATGGCTACCTCGATATTTTTGTCTCAAGAATGAGCGTCGATTTCAAAGGGATGACTAACCTTTTGTATATCAACAATCACGACAACACTTTTAGCGAGCATAGCAAAGAATTTGGTTTTATGGACACATCCATGACTATTCAATCCTTATTTTTTGATGTTGATTTAGACGGTGATTTGGACTGCTACATACTGAATACATTAAGAAGAGATGTTTTTGATGGCCATATTGCACCAGGGAATTATACTGGGAATCAGTCAGACCTGTTTTATGAGAATGAAAATGGATTCTTTATCGAAAAGTCGGAAAAAAAGGGACTCCGGAATAATTCGTTCGGTTTAGGAATCGCAGCTTCTGATTTGAACAATGATGGATATCCTGATTGCTATATAAGCAATGATTTTAACGACGGTGACAATCTATTGATGAATTATGATGGAACGTTTACAGATCAAATTAAGGATCAAATCCGACATATTTCTTACTACTCTATGGGGGTAGATATCGCTGACATTAATAATGACGGGTATCAAGATGTCATGGTGCTTGATATGGGCTATGAAGAACACTTCAATGCAAAAGTAAATATGTCGACTATGTCGACGAAAAAGTTTTGGAAAAACGTAAATAATGGAAACCATTATCAATATATGCAAAACACATTGCAGCTAAATAATGGGAATGGGACGTTTTCCGAAATTGCTCAGCTTGCGGGAATTTCCAAAACTGATTGGAGTTGGAGTAATTTGTTTGCTGATTTTGACAATGATGGGTTCAGTGACTTACTTGTAACCAATGGCATAGATAAGGAGATAATGAATCAAGACATCGATTGGAAAGAAGCGCAGAACAGTCTCTTGAATGGCTCTCCCGCTTCGCTTGAAATCCTGAATGATCAATCCGATTCAAGGTCTATGAATAGACTTTATAGAAACAATGGGGATTTAACTTTTGAAAATGTTTCTTCGAAATGGGGGTTTAAGAAAAAAATCAACTCAAATGGGGCAGCTTATGCAGATTTAGATAACGACGGTGATCTTGATTTGTTGATTAATAACCTAGATACGATTTGTTCTGTGTATGAGAACCGGCAAAATCATCCTTACTCGTTTCTTTCATTAGAGTTAAAAGGAAAAGAGAAAAATTCATTTTCAATTGGTGCAAAAGTTAGCATCTACTCAAAATCAGGAATACAAGTGAAGGAATTATTTCCTGTTAGAGGCTTTCAGTCCTCTGTCGATTATCGACTCCATTTTGGTCTTGGGTTGGATGAAATTGTTGATTCAATTGTTGTCAATTGGCCTTTTTATAAAAAGACAATAAGAAGGAACGTTTCTGTTAATCAACATCTGTTAATTGAATACAATTCTAGTGCTGAACATTCGCTCGCGTCCCCACGAGCTGTATCTCCAATGTTTATCAACTCAAAAGTAGTACAGGAAGTTGGCTATTCGCATAATGAAAATCTATTCGATGACTTTGACAGAGAATTATTGCTTCCACACAAATACTCTAATCTCGGCCCTACGATTTCCGTCGGAGATATCAATGGTAATGATCTGGATGATTTTTTTATTGGAAGTCCAAAAAATCAAGTAAGTCAATTGTTTATTCAAAATGAAGATGGCTCTTTCCAGACTATAGCGGTTGAATGTGTTGCTGCAGATTCTCTATCTGAAGATGTGGGATCATTATTCTTCGATGCTGATGGTGATTCTGATTTAGATTTATTGGTTGCTAGTGGCGGAAATGACTTTGAATTGAATGATAGTCTTTTACAAGATCGATTGTACATCAACAACGGTAAGGGTAGCTTTGCAAAGTCAACGGGGTTGCCAATTATGCTCTCGAGCACAAAAATAATTAAGGCGTTCGATTTTGACAGTGATGGAGATGAAGACCTATTTATTGGAGGTCGAATAACTCCCGGGCGTTATCCAGAATCTCCAAGAAGTTATCTTCTTGAAAATAGAAATGGAGTTTTCATAGATGTAACACAAGAAATCTGTCCGGAATTGGAACATGTGGGTATGGTGACAGGAGTTGTTTATGACAATATAGACCGGAATAAACAAAAAGAATTAGTAATACTTGGAGAGTGGATGCCACTGATGATATTTTATTATCACAAGGGGAAATTTGTACCTAGAAAACCAGATGTTTCTACTGAAGGTATGTGGTTTTCATTAGAATCTGCAGATATAGACAATGACGGAGACATAGACTTAATTGCTGGAAACCTCGGTATCAACAACAAATTCAAAACTTCTGATAGTCACCCTTTACAAGTTTACGGGAATGACTTTGACAAAAGTGGTACCTTCGACATTGTTTTAAGTGCATTCCAAGATTCCGTCAACTTTCCAATAAGAGGGAAAGAATGCTCATCTCAGCAGATGCCATTTATAAATGAAAAGTACTCCTCTTACCATGACTTTGCTAGCGCAACTACTGAAGATATATTTGGAGAAGCATTGAGTAAAGGGGTGCGAAAAACAATAAGAACATTAGAATCTTCTGTTTTTTTAAATAACGGCAAAGGTGTTTTTTCAAGGATTGCTCTGCCTAATGAAGCACAATTTTCTCCAATACAAGGGATGGTAATTCAAGATATCAACGACGATGGCATTCAAGATGTTTTATGCGTTGGAAATCTATATGAGACCGAAGTTGAAACAGCTAGGTACGATGCTGGAAGAGGAGAATGTCTTCTTGGGACAGGAGATGGCCACTTTGTTACTATGAGTTTAAATGAATCTGGATTCTATTTTCAAGACAACGTAAAAAGTTTGAAAAGTATCAACATAATCGAGCTGGGCGCTACTTTTTTGATTGGAATAAACAACGGAGTATTGAAGGGCGTTACGATGAAATAGAATACAATGAAGAGGCTCATTAAAGAGTCGCTAATCTTATTGCTTAATAGTTATGGATAAATAGTTAAAAAGCCCTGACGGAACGAACGTAGTTGTTGCCACCCTTACTTACAATGTTATAACCAACTACTAACCATTTAAAAAATATTTAAATGGATAATATTAAAAATAGTTGCTTCATCTTTCTTTTATTGATAATTACTTAAAAGTGAGTTCATTTTTCTCCTACATCCTCGCAGTATCAAAAGAATTAGGGCATAAAAAAACCGGAAAGTTTCGTGTAAAAACGAAAAATTCCGGTTCAGTACTCGAGGCGGGACTTGAACCCGCACGCCCCGAAGAGCACAGGATTTTAAGTCCGGCGTGTCTACCAATTCCACCACTCGAGCATCTATTTATTCCGACTGAATAAATAAGGTAGTATGTTTTGCGATTCATTTCGCTGGAGCGGGAGACGGGGCTCAAACCCGCGACCTCCACCTTGGCAAGGTGGCGCTCTATCAGCTGAGCTACTCTCGCTTATATTTCAAATCAAGTTACATCGTTATGCAACGGGCGACAAATGTAGTAAGTATTTCTAAAAAACAAGAAAACTATTCAAAAAAATTAACCGCCAATCAACTTTTTTATTTCATTTAATTTCATTAATGCTTCAACCGGTGTTAATGTATTAATATCGATGCTCACCAATTGCTCTCTAATGTTCTCTAAAACAGGATCATTTAACTGAAAAAAGCTCAATTGCATATCTTGTAATTCTGCAGATTTAACTTTCATTCCTTTCGTTTTCTTTCCACTTTTAGCAGAAAGATCATGTGAAGATTCTAGTTGAGCCAACATTTCTTCTGCTCTTTTCAATACTTGTTGAGGCATCCCTGCTAATCTTGCAACATGAATCCCGAAAGAATGTTCACTTCCACCCTCTACTAATTTTCTCAGAAAAAGAATTTTCTTTCCTATTTCTTTTACCGAAACATTGAAATTCTTAATTCGATCAAATCGATTGGTCATTTCATTCAGCTCATGGTAGTGTGTCGCAAAAAGTGTTTTACCCTTTTTATTAGGATGTTCATGAATAAACTCAGCAATTGCCCAAGCAATAGAAATCCCATCATAAGTACTCGTTCCTCGTCCAATTTCATCTAACAAGATCAATGAGCGATTAGAAAGGTTGTTCAATATGCTCGATGTTTCATTCATCTCAACCATAAATGTAGACTCTCCGGAAGAAATATTATCAGATGCACCAACACGCGTAAACACCTTGTCAACTATCCCTATGTTTGCAGCTGCTGCTGGAACATAGCTCCCCATTTGCCCCATCAAACAAATCAATGCTGTTTGTCTTAGCAATGCACTTTTACCAGACATATTTGGTCCAGTAATCATCATTAGTTGTTGCTGCTCATTGTCCAAGTAAACATCATTCGCAACATATTCTTCACCTGTTTTTAACTGCTTTTCAATAACCGGGTGTCTCCCTGATTTTATATCTATTGCAAAACCTTCGTTCACCTCAGGTTTACAATAATCATTTGACTTAGCAATCTCCGAGAAAGAAAGTAAGCAGTCCAATTGAGATATTAAAAATGCATTCAATTGAATTGGTTGAATATAATCAGACATCGTGAAAACCAGGTCTTGAAATAATTTTGTTTCAATCGCATATATTTTCTCTTCAGCACCAAGAATTTTGGACTCATATTCTTTCAGTTCTTCTGTAATGTATCTCTCAGCATTAACGAGCGTTTGTTTTCTTGCCCATTCTTCGGGTACCTTATCCTTATGTGTATTTCTTACTTCTAAATAATACCCAAATACATTATTGAAAGCCACTTTTAAGCTTGGAATACCTGTTCGTTCGCTTTCTCTTTTTTGTAATTGATCCAAATAGTCTTTGCCTGAAAATGAAATTGCACGAAGCTCATCCAATTCTTTATGAAAGCCGTCAGCAATTACTTTACCCTTGCCAAAATGTAAAACAGGATCTTCCTGCATGGATTGACCAATAAGTTCAATCAACTTATCACACGGATTAATTCTATCTGCTATCTGCTTAAGCACATCAGAGCTTTCAGAACTAATTAGTTTCTTTATTGGCGTCATTTGCTCAAGTGTCCTTTTCAGCTGCATCACTTCTTTCGGATTCACTTTTCCAACTGCAACTTTAGAAATTAGCCGTTCTAAATCGTTTATTTGTTTCAGTCGTTCACCGAGTTCAAATACGATTTCATCATTATGATAAAATGATTCAACAGCATCCAAGCGATCTTGAATTGGCTTCAAGTCTTTCAAAGGTAAAATGGTCCAACGTTTCATCATTCGACCTCCCATTGGAGTCTTTGTTTTGTCTGTTATTTGAATTAATGTTGTCGCATTCTCATGTGGAGAGCTAATCAATTCTAGGTTTCTTATTGTAAAACGATCAAGCCAAACATAATTCTCTTCTTCTATTCTCGAAATTGAAGTGATGTGCCCTAATCTGTCGTGTTGATTTTCCGACAAGTAATGTATAATGGATCCTGCCGCAATTATCCCGGATTTAAGTTGTGAGATTCCAAAACCCTTAAGTGACTTCGTACCAAACTGCTTGTTTAAATTTTCAAGGGCATAATCTTCCGCAAAAACCCAATCCTCGAGTCGGAATGAATAGTACCTGCTGCCGAGTGTCTCATCATATACTTTCGAGTGGCGTTTATTGTAAATGATTTCTGTCGGTTCAAAACCTTGAATTAATTTTTCAACATACTCTTTATCTCCTTCGGCTATTAAAAACTCCCCTGTTGAAACATCTAAAAAGGCAATTCCAATGGTATTTTTATCAAAATGAACAGAACATAAAAAATTATTTTTTTTCGTGTCCAGCACCTGATCGTTGAAAGAAACTCCTGGTGTTACTAATTCTGTTACACCTCTTTTAACAATGGTTTTTGTCATCTTAGGGTCTTCCAATTGGTCACAAATTGCAACACGCTGACCCGCACGCACCAATTTGGGTAAGTATGTATCAATTGAATGATGAGGGAAACCAGCTAATTCTATTGGGCCAGCAGCACCATTACCGCGCTTAGTCAATACAATACCCAGTATTTTAGACGCTACGATTGCATCCTCTCCGAATGTTTCATAGAAATCTCCAACCCTAAAAAGCAATAGTGCTTTTGGATGACGCGCCTTTATCTGATTGTATTGCTTCATCAGAGGTGTCTCTTTTTTACTACTTTTGGAAGATGTTTTCGCCAAGACGATTGATTTAAAAATTAGTGCAGCGTAAATGTAAATGCGATTACTCGTATAGCAAAATATTGAAGAAGGTTGTTATGAACAAAAAATTAAAACTCTGGGAATTAGACCGCGTTTCAAACGAAGAATTTAAGAAGCAAGAAAAATTCTCAATAACCATCGTACTTAATGATATTCGAAGTTTAACGAATGTTGGAACATTCTTTCGTACTTGCGATGCCTTCAATGTTGAAAAGATTTACCTCTGTGGAATTACGGCAACTCCTCCTCATCGTGAAATTCAAAAAACAGCGATCGGTGCAACAGAATCTATGTTATGGGAATACCGAGAATCTGCTCTCGACCTTGTGAAAGAACTTAAAAATCAAGGGACAAAGATTTGCTCCATTGAGCAGACGGAAGAAACGACTTTATTACAAGATGTCTCTGAATTCCCAAAAGAACATTATTGCCTCATTTTTGGCAATGAAGTCAATGGTGTTGATCAAAACTTGGTCGATTTATCAGATTATATTATTGAAATTCCACAATTTGGAACAAAACACAGTTTAAATGTCTCAGTTTGTGCGGGAATAGTAATGTGGGAATTTGTAAAAATGTTGCAGCTCTAAATTTATTTAACATTTACCTTTTGGTGAAAATTAACTTCAAACCACATGAAAATAATTAAATTTCTATTCAAAGTAGCGCTTGCGATGATTCTCATATTCTTCGTGCTTGCATTTTTCGGTGAGAAAACTTATCAAGTTAAGCGGTCAATCGTAATTAAAAGCAACGCTCAAATCGTTTGGGAACAAGTTTCTAATTATAGTAATTGGCCTAATTGGTCACCTTGGCAAGAGAACGATCCGACTGTTACAAATCAATTTTTTGGAGTTCCTGGAACAACTGAGCATTCCATGAGCTGGATTGGAGACAAAGATCTTTCTGGAACAGGAAATATGAAAATCACATCGATTGATCCAAATAAATCTCTGGATTACCTACTTACATTTGAAGTGCCATTTGCAATGCACTCTGATGGGGGTATGACTCTAACGGAGAAAAATGGTGAAACTACATTGACATGGTTTGACAAAGGAGATATTCCATTTATCATGCGGCCTTTTATGGTTTTTATGGATTTAGAAGGACAAATCGCTCCCGATTTTGAACGTGGCTTATTTAAAATTGACTCTCTCGTTCGTTTACAAAAAGTAAATCAAATTCTAAAGTAACATTCTTAACAACTTTTAAGAAGTCTTATGATTAAAACAATGGGCATTTTTTCGTTTTTCATATTGGAATTTCGTTAATTTTGCACCGATAAAACAATTTAAGATGATCAAGACGGATATTATTATCATTGGAGCAGGACCTGTTGGACTATTTACAGTGTTTGAAGCAGGACTTCTAAAACTTAAGTGTCATTTAATTGACTCTCTTCCACAACCTGGTGGACAATGTTCTGAAATATACCCGAAAAAACCAATTTACGATATCCCAGGATTCCCTTCAATTCTGGCAGGTGAATTGGTTGATAATTTATTGAAGCAGATTGAGCCTTTTAAACCTGGTTTTACATTAGGAGAGGCTGCAGTGAATATTGATAAAAATGATGACGGTAATTTTGAAGTTACAACTTCAAAAGGAACAAAGCATGAAGCTCCT
>CAJQQA010000138.1 GCA_905480355.1 uncultured Flavobacteriales bacterium
GAATACCAGAAAGCCGGAGTTTTAAACAACGATGGAAACACAACATTTACGATAGACGAAGAATTTTAATAAAACCGAAACAACCAGACGCCCATGTATGTAGAAAAAAGAGACGGAAGAAAAGAAGCAGTTAAATTTGATAAAATTACGGCCCGCATTGTTAAGATGTGTTATGGTCTTGATCCATTAGTGTCACCAGAAGCAGTAGCGATGAAAGTGATTGAAGGATTGTTTGACGGAGTTACCACAACTCAATTGGATAATCTTGCAGCAGAAGTAGCGGCGGCAAAAACAATTGACCATCCTGATTATGCGTTATTGGCGTCAAGGATTTCTATTTCAAATTTACATAAAGAAACGAAAAAGGTGTTTTCAGATGTAATGTCTGATTTATATACGTACATAGATCCAAAAACAGGAGAAAATGCAGCGTTATTGTCTGATGAAGTTTATCAAGTAATTCAAGACAATAAAGAAAAACTGGATTCAAGCATTATTTATGACAGAGACTTTAGATACGATTATTTCGGTTTTAAAACGTTGACGCGTTCGTACCTATTGAAACTTAAAGGAGAAATTGCTGAACGGCCACAACAAATGTTGATGCGTGTTTCAATTGGTATTCATAAGAATGATATAGATTCTGCAATTAAGACCTACAACTTAATGTCAGAAGGCTGGTTTACGCATGCAACGCCAACATTATTTAATTCTGGAACACCAAAACCACAAATGTCTTCTTGTTTCTTGTTGACAATGAAAGAAGACAGCATTGAAGGAATTTATGACACATTAAAATCATGTGCTCAAATCTCTCAGTCTGCTGGAGGAATAGGATTGGCTTTACACGACATTCGCGCAAAAGGGTCCTATATAAAAGGAACAAACGGAGAGTCAAATGGTATTGTTCCAATGTTGAGGGTGTTTAACGACACTGCTCGTTACGTTGACCAAGGCGGGGGAAAAAGAAAAGGTTCTTTCGCAATGTACATTGAGCCATGGCATGCAGATGTGTTCGACTTCTTAGAAATGAAGAAAAATCACGGTAAAGAAGAAGCAAGAGCAAGAGATTTATTCTACGCGCTTTGGATTCCAGATTTATTCATGAAACGTGTTAAAGAGAATGGAGAGTGGACGCTAATGTGCCCACACGAATGTCCAGGCCTTTCTGATACTCACAGTGCAGAATTTGAAGCTCTTTATACAAAGTATGAGTCAGAAGGAAAAGGCAGAAAGACGATAAAAGCACAAGATTTATGGTTTAAAATTCTTGAATCTCAGATAGAAACAGGAACACCTTACATGTTGTATAAAGATGCTGCAAATGCAAAATCGAATCAACAAAACCTAGGTGTAATTAAATCATCAAACCTATGTACTGAAATTATTGAGTACACTGCACCTGATGAAGTTGCAGTATGCAACTTGGCATCTTTGGCATTGCCAAAGTACATTACTGAAGATAAGAAGTTTGATCACGATAAGTTATTTGAAGTAACGTATCAAGCAACATTAAATTTGAATAAAATCATTGATGGAAACTACTATCCAGTAGAGGAGGCAAGAAAATCAAACATGCGTCATAGACCAATTGGTTTAGGTGTTCAAGGGCTTGCTGATACATACATATTGTTAGGCCTTCCTTTTGAATGTGATGAAGCAAGAGCATTAAACAGAGAGATCTTTGAGACAATCTATTATGCCGCAATGACAGCATCAAAAGATTTAGCGAAGATTGATGGGTCTTACGAGACCTATGAAGGTTCGCCAGTTTCTAAAGGAGAATTTCAATTTGACCTTTGGGGAGTTGCTCCAACAGAAAGATGGGAATGGGACGTGTTAAAAGCAGAAGTTAAGGAGCATGGAGTTAGAAACTCATTGTTATTAGCCCCAATGCCAACAGCCTCAACAGCGCAAATCTTAGGAAACAACGAATGCTTTGAACCATATACTTCAAACATTTATACGCGTAGAGTACTTTCAGGAGAGTTCATTATTGTGAACAAGCATTTATTGAAAGACCTAGTTAAAGAAGGATTATGGAATAAGTCAGTTCGTGAAGAAATTATGATTGCGAACGGATCAATTCAAAACATTGATGTTATTCCACAACACATTAAAGATCTTTACAAAACGGCATGGGAAATTTCTCAAAAGGCTATTATTGATCAAGCAGCAGACAGAGGGGCATACATTTGCCAATCTCAATCGTTGAACATCTTTATGGAGAACGCAAACTTTGGGAAATTAACATCTATGCACTTCTACGGTTGGGAAAAAGGCCTTAAGACAGGAATGTATTACTTAAGAACAAAAGCAGCAACAGACGCTATTAAATTCACAATTGATAAGAGTGAAATACAAGAACCAACAGCGAAGTCAATTGAAGAAGCACAAGCGGAAGCTGCTTGCTCTATTGACAACGGGGACGATTGTGAAATGTGTTCTGGATAGAATTACCCTTGTCAAATGATTAAAAAAATAGAGAATTAATTAAAAGCTCCTAAGAAATTAGGAGCTTTTTTTATGAAGTATTCAAATGAAACTGTGGGCTTTGATGGATTCAATATGTCTAACTTCAAACTTTGAAAAACCAACATCAGATACAATGTTTACACAGCTACTTTCCTATCTTTGACTAAATTATCAATAAAGCCATTTATGAAAGTTATATTACTATTAATTGCAATTACTTGTTTAAACGTTTTTATATATTCACAAAGTGACAAACGCCTGAAGGGTGTTGAAAAAGAACTCAATGAAATTTTAGAAATAACGAAATCGGCGGGTTTTGCTGTCGCAGTTGTAAAAGGGAATGAAATAATTTATTCAAAGGGCTTTGGGTACCGAGACTATGAAAATAAAATACCGGTAGACAACAACACATTATTTGCTATTGGCTCAAGCACCAAGGCTTTTACTTCATCAATATTGGGTCAATTAAGAAAGGAAGATAAATTGTCTTTTGATGAAAGCCCAATCAAGTATGTGCCCGACTTGAAATTCTTCAATGATGAAATGAATAATTCAATCGTGATTAAGGATTTGATGAGTCACAGAACGGGTCTTCCACGACATGATTGGTCTTGGTATGTCTTCCCTACCTATGACAAAGACAGCCTCATGAGAAGGATTGAATTTCAAGAACCGTTCACAGGTGTTCGAAAGCAATGGTATTACAACAATTTCATGTTTTTAACACAGGGGGTTATCGCGGAGAGAATTACAGGGAAAAGTTGGGAAGAAAACATGTATGAACGCTTATTGAAGCCTTTAAAAATGACACGTTCTAACTTAAGTATCAAAGAACTTAGAAAAGCTGATAATGTCGCATTAGGTTACGAAATAGTCGACGAGAAAATTAGTAATATGGATTATTATCGTATTGCCGGAATGAGCCCTGCCGGAAGCATGAATAGTAGTGTGAATGAAATGTCTAATTGGCTAATGACTTGGTTGAATAAAGGAAAATTCGAAGGAAATGAAATAATACCAGAGGCTTACATTAATGAGGCGATGAGTTCACAAATGGTTATAAACGGAGCATTACCTGATGATGAATTCCCAGATATTCATATGGCAACTTATGGATACGGTTGGATGTTATCATCTTATAAAGGACATTATAGAGTTGAACATGGAGGAAATATTGATGGATTTTCGGCAGATGTAATTTTCTTTCCAAGTGACAGTATTGGAATAGTTGTGCTGGCAAATCAAAACGGGTCATCAGTTCCTAGCCTCGTTAGAAATACAATTGCCGATCGTCTTATCAATGTTGAAAGAACGGATTGGATTAAAAGATATGAGGATAGAAAAGCGGAACAAGAAGATTTTGAGGTGGAAGCAGAAGATGCTCCGACCCAAAAGAAACAGGCTCCACAACACCAGCCGAAAGATTTTACAGGTTTTTATGAGAATTTAGGTTACGGCCAATTTGAAATCATTGTAGAAAATGATTCGCTTTTTGCTGTTCTTCCGCTTTGGAAGCTCTACCTGGAACACAAGCATTTTGACATCTATAATTCCTATAAAGTAACCGATGAAGGCATTGATATTTCTGACGAGGGACTTGCATTTAATTTTCAAATAGACAATGAAGGAGAAATTTATAATTTGAAATTAAAAATTGAACCAACGCTTCAACCTCTTGAGTTTATAAGAAAGCCAAAAACGATTGATGTGGAAGAGACCACATTGCAAAGCTATGTGGGGAAATACGATCTTTCTGGGACAATTCTTAAAACGTATATAAAGGAAAAAAACTCCCTGTATTTGTTTATCAAGGGGCAACCGGAATACGAACTTTTACCTACAGATAAGCACAAGTTCTCATTTAAAGTTCTAGATGGATTTAAAGTCGAGTTCATAGAAAATAAGGAAGGAGAAATTGGCGAAATTAAAGTAATTCAGCCGAACGGAACTTTTCGAGCCGTTAAAAAGAAATAATTCTGCCTACCTTTACAAAAAACACAACGAATGCTCGGACTACAACTTCCAACAGACCCAAGGTGGGCTAAATTAGTAGAATCAAATATTTCAGAAATATTAACGGATCACGCATGGTGCGAGCAGAAAGCCGCGACGAATGCAATTTCCATCGTTGTGCATAATTCGGAGCAGGAGGAATTGGTAACGGATATGCTTTCATTAGCCAAAGAAGAACTGGAACATTTTGAAATGGTCCACAACATCATTAAAGAAAAGGGGTTTGTTTTAGGTAGAGAACGTAAAGATAGCTACGTAAATGAGTTGGCAAAATTCATGCAAAAAGGACGTGGCCGTAAATTTTCTTTAGTAGATCGCCTATTGTTTTCTGCGATGATTGAAGCGAGAAGCTGCGAGCGGTTTAAAGTACTATCAGAAAACATTGATGATGAAAAATTAGCAGACTTCTACCGAGAATTAATGATTAGCGAAGCTGGACACTATACAATGTTTCTAAAGCATGCTAGACGCGTCGCTCCCGAAATAGATGTGGACAAGCGCTGGAAAGAATGGCTTGAATTTGAAGCGGAGGTAATTCAAAACTACGGAAAAGAAGAAACGATTCACGGATAATCAAAGGGGACGCCATACCGACTTTTTTTTGTAATTTGCAAGCACAAACTAAAACTAGTAAAATGCTTAAACGAACTCTCCTTATTTGTGCAGTACTTGCACACGTCTTAACATCAAACGCACAACTCAACCTACTCTCCAACTTTAATTATGCCCAATCTCGCGGGGACTGTAGTGATATATGGGGACATGTTGATCAAGCGGGAAACGAATACGCGATAGTGGGGAATAATAATGGCACATCAATTATGGATGTTACTGACCCTACGAATCCGGTAGAAGTATTCTTTTCTGCAGGTCCAACAAGTACATGGAGAGATATTAAGGTATGGCAAGACGTAGCTTACATTACAAATGAAACGAGCGGTGGTCTGAAGATTATAGATATGAGCAACTTACCTGGACCCATTAACGGTGCAGATGTTTCGACATATGGAGGCAGCGTTTATCCTTTTAATTCGGCACATGATTTTTTCGTTGATGAAAATGGAAAGGGATATGTACTAGGTGCAGATAATGGTGAAGGAGGGGCTATCATATTGGACTTAGTAAACCCATTATTTCCAATAGAATTAGGGCGCTATAATGATTATTATTTACATGATGCTTTTGTCCGTGGAGACACTTTATGGGGTGGCGCAGTTAATGACGGCTTTTTTGTTGTTGTAGATGTTTCTAATTCCGCAGCACCAATTACAATGGCAACCCAACTTACACCAAATACATTTACACATAACTGTTGGCTTTCGGATGACGGAAATTATTTATTTACTACTGATGAGGTTTCAGGAGCCTATGTCGCATCATATGATGTAAGTAATATTTCTAATATTATACCCCTTGACCAAGTTCAATCAAACCCAGGAAGTGGAGTCATTCCTCACAACACATTTGTTGTAGCCAAACCTGCAGGCAATTTTATTGTCACTTCATACTACCGAGACGGCGTGACTATTCACGATGTTACAAACCCATCGAACCTTATAGAAGTTGCGAATTATGATACATCTCCTTCATCTGGAGATGGATTTAATGGATTATGGGGTGTTTATCCATATTTGCCTTCAGGAAACATAATAGGAAGTGATATCGAAAGTGGTTTATATGTATGGGGAACATCATATATCGCTGCGGCATATCTGGAAGGAAACATTACAGATATTGTCACGACTAATGCAATTAGTAATGCACAAATAGATGTTGTTTCAACAACTAACTCTGATTTATCAGATGGGCTTGGTGATTATGCTACAGGAACAGCAACAGGAGGAACCTATACTGTAACGGTTTCAAGAACAGGATATTTATCTGAAACAATTAACAATGTGGTCCTTACAAATGGAGCTACTACAATTCTTGATGTAGAGCTAGAGCCCTTAGCAACCTATACTTTATTAGGAAGTGTTGTTAATTCAAATTTAGATCCTGTAGTAAATGCCCAAGTGAAGATTTCGAACGGCACAACCACTACCACTGTTACAACAAACGGTATAGGAGAATTTGATGTCCCAGGCTTTTTGGAAGGTGTATATGATGTATATATAGGTAAATGGGGGTACCATTCTTTTTGTGCATTAAATGAAAACTTATTGATTTCTAATAACCCACATTTATATCAGATAGACATGGGATATTCGGATGATTTCGCTCTTGACTTGGGCTGGACGAGTTCTAGCACTGCGTCAACGGGGGCTTGGGAAAGAGATGTTCCAGTAGGGACAACGCTAGGTGGCAACCCATCAAATCCCGGAGCTGACGCTTCAGGCGATTGTGGAGAAGAGGCCTATATCACTGGTAACGCTGGTGGTAACGCAGGAAGTGATGATGTTGATGGTGGTGAAGTAACACTTTTTTCACCATTATTTGATTTATCAGCCTATTCAGATCCTTATATTGAGTTTGAACGTTGGTTTTTTAACAGTGGAGGAAGTGGACCAGCAAATGATTCATTAGTGATAGCGCTATCTAATGGAACAACAACGGCTATTATTGATTTTGCTGTAGCAAATGACCCGAATGCGGGTTCATGGGCCCCAAAGAGTATTCGCGTTACAGATTTTCTTTCACCGACAAGCTTTATGCAAATTCAAGTAAGAGCGATGGATATTCCTACTGGTCATATTTCTGAAGGGGGATTTGATAAATTCATGGTTAGAGATTCCTTAAGTACCAATGTTGATGGAATTACTACTGGAAATGGAATTCAACCAGCTTCTTGGTGTGAAGGAAATACAGTAACGTTACAAGTTGACTTTACATCAACGGGAACTTTTACAGCAGGAAACACTTATACTGCTGAATTATCAGATGCAACAGGTTCATTTGCCGCACCAACGATTATTGGAACATTACCCTCGACTGCTAATAGCGGAATGGTTTCAAGTATTGTGCCCGGTTCTACACCATCAGGTTCGGGGTACAGAATTCGAGTAGTATCTGATAGCCCAGTTACAATTGGCGTTGATAACGGAGTAGATTTAACAATTGGTACACCACCAACTGTAGGACTGGGAGTTTTGGCAGACGCATGTGAAACCGCCCCATTCTATACTTTAACAGCTGG
>CAJQQA010000139.1 GCA_905480355.1 uncultured Flavobacteriales bacterium
CTTTAATGAGAATGTATGCTACCATTAAATAAATAATTACGGCAATTAGTTCAATAAAAAAATTTACACGTGTATTTCCAGTGCCGTTAATCGCTTGAAAATAAATACTGCTTGCACCATACAATATTACTGCACCAAATACGAAACGAAGAATTGATGCACTTTCTTTAATATATATGTCATTTGGATTTACAAGAGCGATCATTTCTTCAGGATAGAGTATCGCACCATGGAAGAATAAGAATGTAAAAGCTAGTGTTAGAATTTGGATTTTTTTGATGATGATTTTAACTGATACATAATCTTTCTTTCCGATATAATGGCTCACAAATGTTTTTGTTGTGGCACCGAATCCCCATACTGGAACGAATGCTAGAAAATAGAGTGATCGAATATTTTGTGACACCGTTAATTCAAAGGTGCCAATTTGTTCTATCCAAGTGAAGAAAATAGTCCAGGTGAACAAAGCTATAAATCCTTGTAACATAATAGGAGAGCTAATTTTGAACAAAACAATGAGATTCTTATATCCAAAAGATAAGTGCTTGATTAATTGATGATATCGTTGTGGCTTTGAGAAAAAGAGCGCTATAATGAGGAATAATGCACCTACACCATCCGCAAGCGTTGAGGCTATAGCGGCACCTTTGATTCCTAAAGCAGGAATTGAACCATTTCCGAAAATCAATAGGTAATCTAGTCCTATATTTGATACTGCAATAAAAATAGCACTGTATAATACGAAGGTTGTTCTACCAATGGCCATAAAGTATGCATTAATAGCTAAGGCTATAGATGCAAAGAACAATCCATAGCTGCGATAATGGATGTAATCTATTTGTCCTTGAGCAATAATCTTGTTTTTGGAGTAATCCAATATGAAATTGGGTAGGACACTAGAAATTAATACAAACAGCAAAATGGTAATTAATAAATTGGAAAGTAGGGAGCTACCGAAAATTTGGGGTAATATTTTTTCTTTTGACTCACCAATTCTTCGCGCCATTAAAATTTGAGAACCATCATTCAATCCAACTAAGGCCATAAATAATGTAATGTAGATAAGTCCACCATTCCCTACAGCATCATATGCTAGAATATCAAATCGACTTAAAAAAGAAGAATCTGTGATTAAAACAATCGATTGTATAAACGTCGATGCCATAAGTGGAACCGCCATTTTTAAAATTGATTTATACCCGATGTTTAGCATTTTCTCTTGTAAGCGTGTAAAAATAGTAAATCATTTTACTCCTATCTAGTTTTGTGCTTTTGTTGTATCGAATAGTAAAATTGCTTTAAATAGAATTAAAGTCATATTTTTGTGGCTCAAATGAATTATATGAAATGTAAAATCCATTTTTTTTTATTGAATGATCACTTTTCTATTGAGCATGCTGATGCTAATCATAATGGTGAAGAATCTGAAATGAATCGTAAACATGAATGGGAAGATGAATTGCAAATTAAAGGTGATGTGATAGAAATAATTGAGCATGAAAAAGCTGTTTATCCATTGAAAGGGAATTTTTCCGATGAAAAAGCCTTTTCATTCGATGTTCCTAACATGCGACTTTTTGAAATTGTTACTGAATCGGAATCTACTTTTGTTGGCTGTTCGGAGTCTATCCTAGAGACTAGTGAACTAAAAGAGAATGATTTTTATGAATTATCAATTTATATTAAAGATTTTGAACCTATGTCTAATCCAATTCCTGGGATTTTTATAGCTGCACAAGAATTTCCAAAAGAGCTAATTAATTAATTAATGCTTGAACTGAATAATATAGGTGTGCTTCGAGATGATTGGGTACTGAAAGATATTACTTTAAAATTCTCTTCAGGGAGTATTTATGGGATTATTGGCCGAAGTGGTGTAGGCAAAACAACACTGCTAAAAGTTATTTCCGGTTTTATTGACGCTTCTAGAGGCGATACGTTTTTTAATGACATGAAGATTGAGGGACCTTCAAATAGATTAGTTCCAGGTTATGATGAAATTCAGTTGGTTGACCAGGACTTTGGATTAGAACCATATCATAGCGTAATCGAAAACGTAAGAGAGAAAATACTTTCTAGAAAAAAAGAAGAACAAGATGAATTGATCGAAGAATTTCTAGATTTGGTTGAGTTAACTGAAATAAAAAACCGAAAAGCACATCTTTTATCAGGTGGCGAAAAACAACGATTGTCAATAGCTCGAGCATTAGCTTGTGAGCCAAGGGTATTATTATTAGATGAACCTTTTGTTCATTTGGATCAGCGATTGAGAAGAAAAATTCAACATTATTTAAGTGAATTGAATCAAGTTCAAAAGATGATTACTGTAATTGTTTCGCATGATGGAGGAGAGTTAATGGGCTTTGTCGATGAAATCATTCATCTTGAAAATCGAGAGGTGGTTCGCATAGCTACTTCAAAAGAGATGTATTATAGTCCAAACTCTCATTCTGAAGCTGACTTAATGGGTGAAGTGAATTCAGTCAAAATAGATGGAGAAATAATTATGTTTAGGCCAACAGAATTTGAATTAGCGAGGGCTAACTTGCCCATTGAATTTATTCGTTCATTGGATTTAGGTTTGTTGACTTTTTTCTTCTTTAAGACTGAAAATAATGAAGAGGTAATGCTTTCAAGCAATTCTGATTTATCGACATTAACAGCTATTAAGATAAGAATATGAAGTGGTCTAAACGCAAAGAAATTTTAAAAACAACAGTAATTGAATTCTTCAAGGAACAAACTTTGATGCATGGAGCTGCTTTAGCA
>CAJQQA010000140.1 GCA_905480355.1 uncultured Flavobacteriales bacterium
CCATCCATGAACAGCTAACCGATTTCCATCAACATAAGGAAGAGATTTTAAATACTCCACGCCAGAAATTTGATCTTCCATTTCAACTGTTCCACATTGACGATGAATTTGTGATTCGAAAGAAAATCCACGTTCCGCTGAACCTCGGTTATCAAGAGTATATATAAGATACCCTTGCTCAGCCATCCAATACATCCATAAACTAGCTCCATCCAACCACGAGTTTGTAATCAGCTGTGCATGAGGCCCACCATATACATAAACAAGTACAGGGTACTTTTTTTTAGAATCAAAATTGCTTGGCTTAATTAATCGTGTATACAATGTTGATCGGTCTTTCCCATTAATTGTTCCAATTTCAGCTTTTCCGATTTGATATTCCGAAAGTATGCTAGGACTATCTAATAATGTGTTAATGACCTTGCCTTTCGAGTTGAGTAGAAGATCTTGACTTGGTACATCATGACTTGAATAATGATCGTGAAAGTTTTTTCCATCAGTAGAAATGTCAACAGTATGTGTCCCTTCTATGTTGGTAATAATCTTGACTTTTCCTTTTAAATTTACAGCGTAAACTAAGTTGTTTAATGGATTCTCTCCAGTTGTTGAATAATATATAGTACCGTTTCTATGTTCAAGGATCCCTTTTACTACAAATTGATGATTGGTCAATTGTTTCAATAATGTCCCATGAATATCGTAGTAGTATAAGTTGTTATAACCACTTTTTTCTGAAACCCAAACGAAGTTATTGCTAGAATTCGGAAAGAAAGCAGCATGTTCTGGCTCTACCCATTTTGCATTCGTTTCTTCCAATATGGTTCTAAGAAATTTCCCGCTTATTGCATCATAAAGATTTAGCCAATAGTGATCTTGGTCTCTATTAACTTCAGCAACAATGATAAATTTATTATCAGGTGTCCAAGATAAATTAGTAAGGTAATTTTCTTTACCTTTTCTTGGAGAAATAAAGGCAGTTTGACGAGATGAGATAGAATAAACACCAACTTTTGCAAGTTCAGAAGCTTGTCCAGCCATAGGGTATTTAATACTTGTTAATTCTCCAGGTGTTGTTGAATTATTCAATAAAGGGTAATCATGCACATGCGTCTCATCCTTTTGGTAGAATGCCAGCAAGTTACCATTCGGAGACCAGAAAAGTCCGTTTGTTATTCCAAATTCACTTCTCGCGATAGCTTGACCTGAAACAATGTTTTTATCAGAATTATCAGTCACAATTATTTCTACTCCTTGTCCCGAATGAATATAAATGTTGTTTTGCTTTGTATAAGCTAAATTCTCAGTTTCATTATGAAATTCCATATTCTCAGCTTGCTTGTCAAGTCCATGAATCCATACTCCTTTTTCGTCTGCAACTTTATAGCTGTAATAATTGTGTCCGTCATTTACCCAAAATTCATTTTCATTCTTCCATTCAAATCCAGAAAACTCGTTCAATTCAGAATTCAGTGCAGCATTTAGTTCTTGAATACTTAAGATTTCTTGCGCTTCAGTGTTCTCTATGGAACCTTTCATTAATTTCTGGTAGCCTTCTATGAATGAATAGCAGTCCGTATCAGGAATCCAATTGAAAGATTGTAATGATGCAGGGTAGAAATCTCTGTATTGCTGCATTACCGCATCGGGAAGAGTTAACTCTTTTTGTTGGCCGAAAGAGAGGTTTGAGAATGCAATTAATGAGATTATAATCTTGTACGTAAATTTCATTTATTTTCTTTTGGAAGTTACTTCAAAGATAAAAAAAAATGAATGGATTTACTAAATGAAAAGTTCAATTGTGTCTTACTAAATTCAATTTCTTATTTTTGTAAGAAAACAAGAGTGTAATGAATCATATTAGTCAAAGTAGTATAGAAAAAGCAATAGAAAAAGTTGATAATCTTGATGATAGTGGGCTGGATAAAATTGCAGAAACGTATGCTCTTTCTCAACAAGTCTTACTAGGTTATGCAATGTCTGCTGCAATCGAGTATAAGAACGAGGAGCTTGAAGGGTTAATTATTTACTATTTCTGCTTATTATCAGAGGCTTTTGCTCAAGAAAAAGCAATGCTCAATCAAATCACTGATGATTCTATCGAAGAGTTTGAAGAGCCATTTTTTGAGATGTTAGACCAGTATTTTGAAACAGGGAATGATGAAGTGTTGAATGATTTTGTTGATCAACCTGAATTGTCTCAGTTTATGATGATTGAAATTAGCACAAAAGATGATGATGGCTCTACTCTAAATGATGACACAGCAACGCAACTTTTTATTGTCACTTCCGCACTTATAGCTTTAATGAACCGAGCAATTAAATAGTGAAAACCCCAAAAGAAATTGTCCAATTGATGATGGTCCATGATAATTTCAGTCAATGGATGGAGTTGGATGTCATAACAATTAATAAAGGCTTTTGTGAAGCTAGATGTGTTGTTAAAGAAGAAATGCTGAATGGTTTTGGAATTCTACATGAAGGAATAAGTTATTCTATTTCTGATTCGCTCTTAGCATTTGCGTCAAATGCATATGGCTTCAAATGTGTAAGTATTGAAACTTCAATTTCGCATACTCGTTCAGTAAAGCCAAACGAAACATTAATAGCTCGATGTACTGAAATTCATAGGGGAAAAACAATAGGAATTTACACTGTGGATATTTACGACGGTTTAGATAAATTGGTTTCAAAATTTAAAGGTTCTGTTCTTATTTCAAAGGATGAATGGTAATCGCCTTTGAAGAAACAAAAAGTTGCTAATTACATGCTTATTTCCTATGTTAGCATAGAATAATTCATTATATTTGCTCACCATTAATTTGAAAGATAGACAATTGAGAAGTACTTCTTGTTACTCTTAGATGTCAGTTTTATTAGCAATAGGTTCTACTCTATCTGTCGAAACTTGTTGCTAATCTGAGTTTTTGGACTATAGATATTGTATCTTCTTGAATTATTTTATGAAACAAATAGTGTTATCATCAGAATGATTAAAGAGCGAGTCTTAATTTGAAATTAAATTAATCTAATTCATGATTGAATATGAGTAAAAAAAAAGAAAAAGTATATTACATGGATTTTGCAATCCGACATTTGTGGCATAAAATATCTAGGATGTATAACCAGAAAGCAAGTCATTATGATTTAACCATGTCCATAGGATTTATTTTGTTAAACATTGAAAAAGAGGGCACTCCAAGTACTCAGCTCGGGCCAAAAATGGGCATGGAACCAACAAGTTTATCAAGAACACTTAAAACAATGGAAGAAAAATTGTTGATATATAGAAAAAGTGACCTCCACGATAAAAGAAAGGTTTTATTGTTTTTAACTGAAGAGGGTATAATAAAGAGAAAGATTGCGAGAGATGTGGTTTTTGGATTCAATGAAGCAATGACCAAAAATATACCAAAAGGAAAGCTAAAAATTTTTTATGATGTAGCGGAACGCTTGGATATTACTTTAGATGCAGAATTAAAACAACTTGAAAAAAATGAAACATATTAGAAAGATTGCGATTCTTGGATCTGGAGTCATGGGCTCTCGAATTGCTTGCCACTTTGCAAATATTGGCTGTGAAGTTTTGTTATTAGACATCTCTCCTAAAGAGCTTTCTGACGATGATAAAAAAAAGGGATTAACATTAGAGACCAAGACATTCAGAAACAAGATTGTTGATGCCGCATTGAAAGATACGTTAAAATCAAATCCTTCAGCAATTTATAGAAAGAGCTTTGCTTCAAGAATTACAACTGGAAATTTTGATGATGATTTATCAAAAATCAGTAATTGTGATTGGATAATGGAAGTGGTAATTGAACGACTTGATATTAAACAACAAGTTTTCACAAATGTCGAAAAATTCCGTAAACAAGGAACATTAGTGACAAGTAATACATCTGGTATTCCAATTCATATGATTTTGGAAGGTAGAAGTGATGACTTCAAAGCGAACTTTTGTGGTACACATTTTTTTAATCCTCCTCGTTATTTGCAGCTATTGGAGATTATCCCAACGCCGAGTACTAACCCAGAAGTTATTGACTTCTTAATGGATTATGGTTCTCGTTATTTGGGTAAGAAAACAGTGCTATGTAAAGATACTCCAGCTTTTATCGCAAATAGAGTAGGTGTTTATTCCATTATGTCGTTGTTTCATATTGTACAAGACATGGGGTTAACGGTTGAAGAAATTGATAAACTGTCAGGGCCAATTGTAGGGCGTGCAAAATCAGCAACGTTTAGAACATGTGATGTGGTTGGTTTGGATACCTTGGTTCATGTTGCGAATGGTTTGAAACAAAATTGTCCAAACGATGAGGAATCTGCATTGTTTGAATTGCCAGGTTACATTTCTCAAATGGTAGAAAAAAATTGGCTTGGTTCTAAAACTAACCAAGGTTTCTACAAGAAAGTAAAAGACGAAAATGGTAAGAGTCAAATTTTGGTGTTGGATCTAAATACACTGGAATATAAAGAGAAATCAAGGGTTAAGTTTCCGTCATTAGAAATGGCAAAATCAATTGATGATTTGCATCAAAGGACAAAAATGCTCATGATGGGAATGGACAAAGCAGGCGAATTCTACAGAAAGATTTTTGGAGGGTTATTGGCTTATGTGTCAAATCGTATTCCGGAAATTACGGACGACTTATACAAGATTGATGATGCTTTAAAGGCTGGCTTTGCATGGGAACTCGGACCTTTTGAAACTTGGGATATTTTAGGCTTTGAGAAAGGATTGGAATTGATTTCTAAAGAAAATAAAGAAGCAGCATCTTGGATTGGAGAAATGAAAGCAGCAGGATTTACGACATTCTACAAATCTGAGAATGGACAAAAGCTGTACTATGATATCTCTACAAAGTCATATAAAGTGATTCCTGGAACAGAAGATTTAGTAATTCTCGACACACTTCGCGCAGAGAATAAAGTTTGGGGAAATTCAGATACAACTCTAGTTGACATAGGTGAAGGAGTTTTAAATTTAGAGTTCCATACAAAGATGAATACCATTGGAGGCGGTGTTATTCAAGGAATAAATAAAGCATTAGATTTAGCTGAATCAGATTACAAAGGATTGGTAATTTCAAACACTGGTCAAAATTTCTCTGCTGGAGCAAATGTCG
>CAJQQA010000141.1 GCA_905480355.1 uncultured Flavobacteriales bacterium
AGCTTGAATTAAGGTCTCATCATCCTTTGCAAAGCAAAAGCGTATGATTTTTTGATCAGCTTTATTCGCATTAAAAACTGAAATAGGAATCGCAGCGACTCCGTTTTCTATAGCAAGTCGTTTGCAAAACTCTAAGTCAGGGACATCACTGATATCACGATAGCTTACAGCTTGAAAGTACGTTCCTTCACAAGGTAAAAGTTTAAATCTAGATTGCTCTAGGAGGTCACGAAAAACATCTCTTTTATTTTGGTAAAATAATCCTAATTGTTGCACATCCGTTTGACTTAAGTATGCTGCTAAGGAGGCTTGTGCTAGGCTGTTTACACTAAACACATTAAACTGATGCACTTTTTTTATTTCCTCCATCAATGTCTTTGGACCGACTAGGTAACCTAGTTTCCAACCTGTGATGTGGAATGTTTTACCGAAAGAAGAGCTAATAATTGTTCGTTCCAAAACTTTATTTCTCGTATGCATAGAAATATGCTTTTTCTCGAAGCTAATAAACTCATATACCTCATCAGACAGCAACAACAATTGTGGATTATCCAACATAATCGCTTCAAGTGAATCAATGTCTTTTAATGACCAAACGCGCCCTGAGGGATTGTGGGGATTATTAGTAATCATCATTTTTGTTTTTGAAGTGATGGCGTCTTTAATTCTATTCCAATCCGGTAGAAAAGAATCTCCCAATTGAACGTGAATAGGTATTCCTCCAGCCAAAATAACAGCAGGCTCATAACAATCATAACAAGGGTCTAATATTAAAACCTCATCGCCAGGGTGAATTAATGCAAGTACTGTTGTGAATATCGCCTGCGTCGCTCCTGCACAAACTAATAACTCTGACTCAATTTTAATATCTCTTTGGTAACTTTTTTGAATTAGCCCCCTTATCTCCATCATTAAATGAGTGTTTCCCGGCATCGGTGCATATTGATGGACGTTCTTGCTTCCTTGTTCTTTTAATATCTTTCCCAATAAAGGGTCTATAGGAAAGTTTGGGAATCCTTGCGATAAATTAATCGCATTCGTCTCCAAAGCTAGTTTAGACATAACAGAAAAAATAGTGGTGCCGATAGACGGAAGCTTTGACTTCATTTTTTTTAGTTAAATTTAACTAAAAATATGTGTTTTCGTTAAAGTGTATTAACCAATTTTAACTCTGAATATCCTAACATTATCATTTCTGCTTAAAAATTAGCTTAACCTTTTAGTGAACAAAAAATAAACCTTATGAAAAGTATTACAACAATTTTAACTTGCCTATTAATTACTATTGTTTCAGGAGTATCGTTTTCCCAGGTGGAAAAAAAGACTATTAAAAAAGAGGTCCGAATGGAAGTAGTAAACGGAAAAAAGGTGCTCACAATTGAAAGTGCCATTGATGGAAAAGTGACAACGGAGACGTTTACTGGTGCAGAAGCAGAAGCAAAAATGGGCGAACTTCAAAAAAATGAAAAAATGAACCTCAAAGGGGAAAAGAAGGAAGTGAAAGTCGAGAAGGTTGATGGTAAAACAACTTTAACTATAACAACAACGATCAAAGGAAAAGAAAGTGTTGAAGTTTACACGGGAGCAGAAGCAGAAAAGAGAATCAAAGAAATGGAAGGAAAAGAAAATTAATTTCACAAATCTTAAAAAAGTAATTTAATTTAAATCCGCTTTTTTAATTTAACAGTGTTCCTCCTAAAACGTTAAATGAACTTTTGACAAGTCAAACACTACATCCAAACTTTCACAAAAAATCTTCGCTGCTTCTTCCAAATATTCTTTTGTGTGAGCCTGAGAAATAAATCCAACCTCATATCCACTTGGGCCTAAATAAACTCCTCGGTCTAATAACGCGCTGAATAATTTACTAAACTGAGACATGTCCGAGTTGATTTGATCTGCTTTTTGAATGCTTTTCTTTCCGTCGAATGATATCCAAAAAATAGATCCGATTGTTACCAACTCAAAGTTGTAGTCTTTGTCTTTCGCGTATGTATTAACTCTGTCAACGAAAAATTTTGTTCTCGCTTCTTGGTCTTCGTAGAAACCATCTTTCGCGCATTCCGTTAATTGAGCAATTCCGGCCGCCATGGCAACTGGATTACCAGAAAGTGTTCCGGCTTGATATACGGGACCTTCTGGAGAAATCATTGCCATTATCTCTTTTTTAGCACCGTAAGCTCCAACTGGTAGTCCCCCGCCGATGATTTTACCATAAGTAATAATGTCCGGCGTTATCCCGTAGAGTTCTGCTGCTCCATTAAAACCAACTCTAAATCCAGAAATAACTTCATCAAAGAATAATAGAACTCCAAATTCTGTGCATATTTCTCTCAAGGCTAAAAGGAATGATTTGTCTTGCAAAAGCAACCCATTATTTGCTGGAATAGGCTCAATAATAGCACAAGCAATTTCATTTTTATACTTTTTAAAGCACTCTTTTAAGGCTTCAATGTCATTTAAAGGCAGGACCAATGTTTCGTTAGCATATTCTTCGGGAACACCCGCACTTGAAGACTCTCCAAAAGTAACTAAACCACTCCCCGCTTTTACTAGCATTGAATCGACATGGCCATGGTAGCAACCTTCGAATTTTAAAACTTTCTTTCTCCCAGTAAACCCTCTTGCCATTCTTAAAGCTGACATTACTGCTTCTGTTCCAGAGCTTACAAATCTTATCTTATCAATGAATGGGTTTCTAGAAAGAATCAATTCTCCCAATTGATTTTCCAAAACAGTTGGTGTTCCGAAGCTGGCTCCATTTTGTAAAGCACCTACAATTCCGTCGTAAACTTTTTTATTGTTATGCCCCAAAATTAATGGTCCCCAACTACAACAGAAATCAATGAATTTATTTCCGTCTTCATCCCAAATATGGCATCCGTCTCCTTTTTTCATAAAGATTGGGGCTCCTTCGACTGATTTAAAAGCTCTAACAGGAGAATTCACGCCTCCAGGAAAATAAGTGTTTGACTTTTTAAATAATGATTCTGAATTTGAACGATCGATAGTTGCCATATGAAATAAAATGTTTGACAAAAATACGAATACTTTGAAAATTTGTATTACAGAATAATGATTATTAATGACCTAGATTCTGTATTTTTGAGAAAAAGAAATAATCAAGTAGAAAAGGATGAGTGCAATCACAATGACAACTTTTAAAAACACCCTTGAATTTGCAAGGGAATTGGATGCAAAAGATCCACTAAAAGATTTTAGAAAGAAATTTCATTTACCAACATTCACAAAGAATGAGGTTGTATATTTTACAGGGAACTCCTTAGGCTTGCAGCCAAAATCTGTTGAGAAATACATCAAAGAAGAGTTGAATGCATGGGCTAAGTATGGTGTTGAAGGGCATTTTTTAGCAGAGAAACCATGGTTCAGTTATCATGAGTTTTTAACTGAAAAGGCAGCAAAAATAGTTGGAGCATTGCCTGAAGAAGTTGTAGTTACACATTCGTTAACTACAAACCTTCACTTGTTAATGGTATCTTTTTATGAACCAAAAGGGAAAAGAACGAAAATAATTTGTGAGGCAAAAGCATTTCCGAGCGATCAGTATGCTTTAGAATCACAAGTTAAGTTACATGGTTTAAATTTGGAAGATAACCTTGTTGAAGTTGCACCAAGAGTTGGTGAACACTTAATAAGAGAAGAAGACATCCTAGCAAAAATAAAAGAGCTAGGCGATGAACTTGCAATGGTAATGATTGGGGGTGTGAATTATTTCACCGGGCAATTGTTCGATATGAAAATGATTACCGAGGCTGGTCATGCCGTTGGAGCAAAAGTTGGTTTTGACCTAGCACACGCCGCAGGAAACGTCAATCTAAAATTACACGATTGGGGAGTAGATTTTGCTGCCTGGTGCGGATATAAGTATTTGAACTCCTCGCCTGGAGGAGTTTCTGGAATGTTTGTTCACGAAAGACATGCCTACAATTCAAAATTACCTCGATTAGCAGGTTGGTGGGGTTACGATAAAGAAACACGATTTGAAATGAAACCAGGTTTTAATCCAATGCGAGGTGCTGAAGGATGGCAATTGAGTAATGCTCCAGTGCTAGGAATGGCTGTTCACCTTGCATCATTAGATATTTTTGATGAAGCTGGAATGGATCGGATTGGAGAAAAAAGAGATCAAATCACCGGTTATTTAGAACATGTAATTGAAGATATAGCAAAACACATTTCAGACAAAGGGCAATTGGAAATCATTACACCGAAAGAACTGAATAGAAGAGGAGCGCAACTTTCAATTGTTGCACATGGGCAGGGTAGAGGTTTATTTGATGCATTAACCGAGCTTGGAGTTATTGCTGACTGGAGAGAGCCGAATGTAATTAGAATCGCACCGGCACCTTTATACAACTCATATGAAGATTGTTTTCGATTTGGACAAGCATTGTTAGCAGCAATACAATAAAAAATGGATGAATTAACCATACAAGAATTAATAAAGGCTAATTATTCCGGGGGCTTGAGTGAGCTGACAACATACGTTAGTTTGGCAATTCAAGCAGTATCTGTCTTAGTTGGTGGTATTCTTCTTTGGAGAGTTAGTGGTATATTACATAAGAAGAAAATAACTGAACGTTCTCGAAACGAATTTTTTAACTCGTCATATTCTAAAGGATGGAAAAGAAAGTAGCAATGGAAGAAAAAAAAGCAATTATTATAGGGGCTGGTTTAGTCGGTTCACTTTGGGCTGTTTATCTTTCTAAGGCTGGATATACAGTCACAATATTCGAAGGTCGCTCCGATATTCGCTTAGCCGAAATATCTGCAGGGAAGTCAATAAATTTAGCATTATCAACTAGGGGTTGGAAGGCTTTAGATACTGTTGGTGTTGGTGATGAGGTGCGTAAAATTGCAATCCCAATGTTTGGGAGAACGATGCACAGTGTGGCAGGAGATTTATCATATCAACCCTATGGCGAAAAGGATCAAGCAATTTATTCAATCTCGAGAGGAGGGGTAAATTCATTGATGATGGATATTGCGGAAAAGAAAGGCGGAGCTACAATTCATTACAATATGAAATGTATTGACGCCGATACAGAAAAAGGGAGTGTCACTTTAAAAAATTCAATTACTGGTAAAATTACTGAAGCAACAGCTGATGTTGTTTTTGCCGCAGATGGGGCTTTCTCAGCTGTTCGTTACAATGCGTTTCAGAAAATTGATAGGTTTAATTATAGCCAAAAATACATTGGTGACGGATATAGAGAGTTACTACTTCCAGCAAACGATGACGGTTCTTACCAATTGGATAAAAATTCATTACATATTTGGCCAAGAGGAAAATTTATGTTGATTGCTTTAGCAAATGAAGGTGGTTCATTCACTTGTACTCTATTTATGCCACATGATGGTGACAAAAATGCCTTTGATAAGATTAACACTCCTGAGGAAGTTGATACTTTTTTTAAGTCAACATTTCCTGATTTTTATGATATGATGCCCGATATAAATGAATCTTGGGAAAATCATCCACTTTCATCACTAGCAATTATGCGGTCAGAACCTTGGCACCATGGTAAAACTGTCCTAATGGGCGATGCGGCGCATGCTACCGTCCCGTTTTACGGACAAGGAATGAATGGTGGTTTTGAAGACTGTACAGTGTTATGGGAGATAATGTTAAAACATACTGACGGAGAAAACAATGTCAATTGGGATGCTACGTTTAATGAATATAGCGAAGTAAGAAAACCTGATGGCGATGCATTACAAGATTTATCTTTGTATAACTATTATGTGATGAGGGATTATGTTGCTGACCCTAAATTCTTGTTACAAAAGAAAATTGAAGCAAATTTTTCAAAACTCTACCCAAATAAATGGATGCCGTTATACTCGCAAGTAACATTCAGCAATATTAGATATAGCGAAGCATTGAAAAATGGCAAGCGTCAATCAAAGATTATGGATGCGGTGATGCGATTGGAGAATATTGAAGAAAAATGGGAGTCCGAAGAGGTTATTAATACTATTCTCGAAAAATTAGATCAATGAAAAATTTAATAGCGTTATTTCTTTGTGGTGTTTCAGTCATGACCTTTGGACAGCCAAGAGACTTGACTCCAACAAAACGTGGGCAGGGTTTTGGATCACGTGACTTTAGAAACTTGAGCCTAACTGGAATTCAATTTCAATTGGGGGCAACATACTTAATGACACGCAAAAAAAACAAAACCGGCGCTTTTAACAATGGAACAGATGGATCATACTCTATTGACCCAACAGGTAAATTTGGGGGTTATGCTGAAATTGGAATGGTCCATTTTCCGAAAAAAAGATCTAAATTGTCATTGTGGCTTAAAACTGTTCTCGTTAGTTATTATGATTGGGGTTTAGGGTTTAAATATTTCTCAGGAAAAGAAGCATTAACAATAAATAGACTTAGTCCTTCTGGAGTAGTTCTGGGCTCTTCAATCACTGAAGGAAATTACAAAAGTGGCTTTTTGTATGGGCGTTTTAGCTTGCATAAAAATGTTCATATCAAGGGTGTAAAAAACTTCTTTTTTGACAATAGCTTGGGTGTAAATTTTGATTATAATCTATTGCCTGACAAAAACAAAGACGATGATCCAGCTCACAGTGCTGCTCTAGTGTCTGTTGGTGCCCCTGAACGCTATCATTCGCCTTTTGTTGCACAATTGCATTATGGCTTGGGAATAGGAATTCGATTGAAAAGAGGGGCTTATCTAATTCCTGGTGTTCGTGTTCCTGTTTTAGGAATGAATGACTGGCAGAAAGGAAACCCTTCCTTTAAGTGGTTTTCTAGAAGCTATTGGCCAATTTTGTTTCACGTAAAGTACATGTTTATGTTAGAGAAAAAAGCGAAAAATTGCCCTGCTGTTGAGACGAACGACCAGGACAAAGAAACACAACGAAACAGGTAGTTAGGAGAAATGAAAAAAATTTATCATTTAAAAAGTTGTTCAACGAATGTTCGAATTCTCAAAGAACTTGACCTTTCAGGTGTAGAATTACAAAACATTAAAGAACAGAATATTGATGAACAAGCATTGAACTTTTTAAAAAGTAAAACAGGGTCTTATGAAGCGCTATTTTCAAAGAAAGCAATGAAATTTCGTTCTTTAGGTCTCAATAAAGTGGCATTGAGTGAGACTGATTATAAGCGATTAATGCTTGAAGAATATACCTTTTTAAAACGACCTTTTATGATTAATGAAGAAGACGTATTTATTGGAAACTCGAAAGATGTAGTGGGAAAAGCAATCGCATCATTTGGGCCCAACAAGTAAATTATAGCATTATTCATTAAAAGAATTTGAACTGACTTTTACTCATCATTAAACTCAATTGATAAAACATCTGTTCCGCAATAAGTTATGAAGTCATCTTTTGTTAAAGCACATCTCGCCTTGTTTTTTGTCAATGCCTTATATGGAGCGAATCATATCATAGCTAAGGGCGTCATGCCTCAGTTTTTGACACCAAGTGTGTTTATCTTGTTTCGTGTTGTTGGCGCTGTATTTCTGTTCTGGATTGTTAAGCTTCTCACTATCAAGGAAAAAATAGAGCGAAAAGACTATGTTCGGCTCGCGGCTTGCGGCATGTTTGGTGTCACCATCAATCAATTGTGTTTTTTTTATGGATTAAATGCATCATCATCAATTAATGCAGGAATTATTATGACTATCAACCCCATTCTTGTTGTCTTCCTCTCTTTTTTTATTTTAAAAGAAAAAATAACCCTTCAAAAATCCATTGGAGTTTTAATTGGAGCAGCTGGAGCTATATTACTAACACTAAAAGCTGGTACCGGTTCTGGTGATTCCATTTTTGGAGATTTTTTACTCTTCATCAACGCGGCTAGTTACGCTTTGTACTTAGTTTTGGTAAAACCATTGATGAAAAAATATTCTCCGCTTACCGTTATTACCTATGTCTTTTCATTTGGTTTAATATATGTTCTCCTTTATCCACCAACTTTAACAGAATTATTTCAAGTTGACTTTAGTTCTTTTACGTCAGAAATTACACTTAAGATTCTTTTTATAGTCGTTGGTGTGACCTTTCTGGCCTACCTTCTGACTGTATACGCACTTAAATCTGTTTCACCATCAACGTCAAGTTCATATATATACTTCCAACCCGTTTTCGTCATCTTTTTCGCTTTTTTATTCTTTGCTATCGATCTTTCCGATGATTATACTCAGACAATAACATGGGAAAAAGTCGCTTATATGCTTCTAATATTTGTTGGAGTATTCATTACTTCTATGAGTAATTATCGGCAGAAGACGCTAAGGTAGATCTTCTCTTAAGCGTGATTTAGAGAACTCTAATATTAACATTCCTATTTAGAATGAATATAAATACCATTTTTAAGGTATTGTATTTTCGCTGTTGTTTCACGTCCTTTGTCAAAAATAAGTTTGGTTTGAAAATAGTTGTATTCGCATTATTCTCTTTTACTTTTTCGCTGTCACTAATGGCTCAGTCTTTAATGGATACAACTATTATTAGTTCAACAAAGAAAATTTTTGCTGGTAACACTGGGCAGTTTTCATTCGGAAGTTATGGAGAGGCTCATTACAACGCTCCTGTAGAGTCTGGAAAATTCAGAAATGGTACAGCGGATTTACATCGTGTTATCTTATTTATGGGCTATAAATTCACCGAAAAATTGCAGTTTTTTAGTGAAATTGAATTTGAACATGCCAAGGAAGTTTTTGTGGAGCAGGCATTTATTAGTTATAAATTCAATTCTGCCTTCAATCTGAAAACTGGGGTTATTCTTATTCCAATGGGTTATGTTAATGAGTTCCATGAACCGACCTTATTCAATGGTGTTGAAAGACCAGTAGTAGATAAGGCAGTTATTCCAACTACTTGGAGAGAGCTTGGTATTGGTTTTCATGGTTTAGTAAAAGCAGCAAACATTAAGTATCAACTTTACGTTGTCAATGGATTTAAAGGCTATGATGGAAGCGCTAAGTTTTCTGGAAGCGAAGGTCTGCGTTCGGCGCGCCAAAAGGCCTCTAAAACGACTGTGAGAACACCTTCTTTGACCGGTAAGGTTACTTTTTATGGTATCAACGGATTGCACGTTGGTTTAGCAGGTTATTATGGGAAATCAGAAACAAGCTTATATGACAACATAGACACTGACGATACAGATGGAGTTGCCAATGCTGATAGTACAATTTTAGGAATCAGCATGGCTGCAATAAATATAGAATACAGAATTAAGAACATTAAATTCAGAGGAGAAGGAATTATTACGTCATTCTCCAATACGAAAGAATACAATTCATTCAATGGCGCTAATGTCGGTAAACAAATCGTTGGTTTTTATGGTGAGTTGGCATACGAGTACAAATTGAAAAAGAAAGATTTTCCAAAGTTAATACCATTTGTACGTTACGAAAACTATGATACTCACTATAAAGTAGATGCTGACATTGCTCGAAACACTTCATACTCAAATGAGGTTCTTACAGCAGGCGTTGCTCTGCAGTTAACACCTGGTACAATTTTTAAAACAGATTACCAGTGGATAAAAACAAAAGCGAACCAAGCTCCAACTGGTTTGTTTAATCTTGGTTTCGGTTATTGGTTCTAGAATGAATAAAGTAATTAAAATATCGCTCTCTTTTTTCACCTTATTGGTGGTGTTTTCCTTTACGAATCCTGATCGTAAAATGGAACGACTTGTGAATAAACTATGGAAGGATACAGAGTGCACTATTACTTCTGTTCATGTCGAAGACCCATTAGAAAGCCTCACTAAACTTAATGCAATTTATACGACTGACGGAAATACGCTTTTGGGTTATGCCTGTTATACATATTCTCATGGCTGCAGAATTGGTGGCTGCAGCGCTCCTTCAGCAAAAGCAGATGATACTTATGATGTCTTTGAGTACATTATTATCTATGACACCAAGATGAATATTCTCAAAATCGACATTTCAGATTACGGTGGAGAATATGGCTATGAAATTTGTCGAGCGAAATGGCTCAAACAATTTAATGGAAAGTCAAGTGGATTTATTCTCGAAGAGAATATTGACGGGATATCTGGTGCAACTGTTTCTGCAACTTATCTTATTGATGATGTCAATATTTTAGGAAAATACTTAAAGAAATTGAAGGTTGAAAACGCTATTTAGATCGATGCTGTAAACTTTATTTTTTTTCCTTCCTGAATTATGTGAACAACAGCACAATGAGAAGGATACGTAACACTAAATTCCCTCGTTAAGTCTACCTTAAAATCTGAATCAAATTTATTTTTACATTCGAAGATTCCTTTTGGAGAATATCGAGTAATGGAGTATGCCCTTTCCTCTGATGAGAAGATAAACCAAGAACCTGCTCCTTCTCCTGCGAGCCATTTTGCATTCTCTGAAATAGTCTTTGGTAATTTGGGTTGAGGTAAGGTCTTAGGCAATTTCATAGCTCTCAGCCGGAATAGTTTGATTTATAAGCACTTCTTCTAAATTATATTCCCCAACTACTTTTACATTCCAGATTGGCGATGGTGTAAGCATCCATGGAAAGCTTAATTGCAACTTTGTGTGCTTCTTCGTTACAGATTTAAGTACTATGTCGCGCACAAATCGAGAACAGTTAGTTCCATTATAAATAAATGGCCCATAAGCAATTATTCCCTTCGCTTGTATTTCTTTGATGTGGTTAAAAGCAAGAGAATAATCTACTTCTATTATTCCTGCCCGTAATTGTCCATCTCCATGACAAGAAGGGTTATCTCGTAGTTCTTTGAGAACACCATCAATCATTGGTTCACCCGTGACAGTAAAATGAACAAGGCTATTGATTTTTAAATCATGATCAGTTGAAGCGCTGCGCACTCGACCGAATCCGGGTGGCGTGTGGTATCGTCCAAAATCAAAATAAAAAGCATCTCCTGTTTCGGCATCAACCAATACAATCGCAGCGTGACCCACTTTGTAGTAGCCATTTTTGCAAGCTCCAACTATACGAAGAGCTCCATCATACCATGACCCCGCCTGTTTGCAAAAAGTCTCAGGCCAGGCAATGGGAATTGCGTATCCTTTTCTCATAGCTTTATAATTCGTGGGCACTATATTGATTCCTCACGTATTACTTTTAGTCCTATTTATCTTCTCTTTTTCATAAAGGTCGAATAAATTCTCCAAAAATTTTGGCTAAAATACGCAATTGTTGATAATTGAAGAAAAAAACGACACTTACCGCAGTAAGCATCGTTCTTTACGATATGCAACTTGTCTTATTCCGTAAGTTCAACCTCGACCTTTGGCTTAAGAGCTTCTTTAATTTTGTGTTCTAATTCTTCCATTAACTCAGGATTATCCTTAATAATAACTTTCACTGCATCACGTCCTTGGCCTAATCTAGTTTCCCCATAAGAAAACCAAGAACCGCTTTTATTAATAATATTCATCTCGACTCCAAGATCTAAAATTTCACCAACCTTAGAGATACCAAGTCCATACATGATGTCAAATTCTGCTCTTATAAATGGTGGAGCGACTTTGTTTTTTACCACCTTCACTCTTGTGCGGTTACCAATAACTTCATCACCATCTTTTATTTGACTTGATCTCCGAATATCTATTCGAACTGAAGAGTAAAACTTCAATGCGTTTCCTCCTGTTGTCGTTTCCGGATTCCCGAACATTACACCAATTTTCTCTCTCAGTTGATTGATAAAAATACAGCAAGTATTCGCTTTATTTATAGACCCCGTAAGTTTTCTCAATGCTTTTGACATTAATCTTGCTTGCAGTCCCATTTGAGAATCTCCCATTTCTCCTTCAATTTCTGCTTTTGGTGTCAATGCCGCTACAGAATCAATCACGACTAAGTCAATTGCTCCTGAACGAATTAAATTATCCGCAATTTCAAGTGCTTGTTCTCCATTATCTGGTTGAGATATAATTAAATTTTCTACATCAACTCCCAAATTTTTAGCATAAAACTGATCAAATGCATGTTCCGCATCTATAAAAGCTGCAATACCTCCGCTCTTTTGACACTCTGCAATCGCATGTATTGCTAGTGTGGTTTTACCTGAAGATTCTGGTCCATAAATCTCTACAACCCTTCCTTTCGGAAAGCCGTTTACTCCAAGTGCTAAATCAAGCGTTAATGAACCTGTTGAGATTACATCAATTTCTTGTACGGGAGAATCGCCCAACTTCATAACGGTTCCTTTACCGTATGTTTTTTCCAACTTATCCATTGTAAGTTGTAAAGCTTTTAACTTGTCTGTGTTTACATCGTTCTTAGCTGCCATATCGTTTTGTTTTGTTTTTTGCTCTAATTAAAGAACAATGGTTTGTGTAATTAATTTCTACAAATATTGTGTTTGAAGTACGTAATCTATTTACGTTGTTGTTTCTTTAGTTATAAATTTCTAAAATTTCTGCCGTGTGTTCTTTGTTTTTTGGCTTGTCAATTATTCCAATAATAGTGTGTGTATCATCAAGAACGAATGTTGTTCTATGAATTCCATCATATGTTTTTCCCATAAATTTTTTCTCTCCCCAAACACCATAAAGATTTAATACGGTTTTGTCTACATCTGCTAATAAAGGAAATGGTAAATCAAATTTCTCGATGAATTTTAAATGCTTTTTTTCATCATCTGCACTTACGCCAAGTATAACAATGTTCTCTCCTAAAATGGAAGAATAATTGTCTCTTATATTACATGCTTGAACTGTACAGCCTGGAGTGTTGTCTTTCGGGTAAAAATAAAGAACGACCCTCTTACCTGAGAAATCTTTGAGGCATACATCATTTCCATCTTGATCTTTAGAACAGAATTCAGGAGCGGCATGCCCTATTTTTAAATGTTTCATTTTGATACTATTTTAATCAGTTAATTGACTAATTTCTAATCAAAGATACATTCCTTTTTCAGTAAAGCAAGAAAAATTAAACTTTATTCTGTGATGATTGGAAATAATTTAAATTCTATTCTGCCTTAAAAAGACTTACGGTTCCTATAAACAAAAGAGCCATCCAACAAAGTGAACGGCTCTTTTTAAGATCAATTAAATACTCTTTATTTATTTTCTAGCTCTTGGAATTTCTTCGAACACTCCGTAAAAGTAGCTATTTCCTTTCTTGTTTTATCAGCGTATACAGCATCGTCATTTTTCTCATATTCTGAGAGTTCGGTGTTTAGTGATTTTACTTTTCCCTCTAAAAACTTAACCAAGTAACTCAAATTTTGTGGTAAAAACATTTGCATGTACATTCCTCCTGTTTCTGAGAGACCTTTGTATATCTCTATTGACTTCAAAATCGTTTCCGGCTTTTGATTCGTTAAAAACACCGTCATAGAATTTAATACTCCAAGTCGATCAAATCCCTGAACAATATTGCCGTTAAATGCTTTCTCAAAAAAGTCAACCTTACTTGCTTCACCATGCTCAGAATAGAGCTTAGAGATGCCATAAATCATTGAAGACGAATTCTCGGACTCCATGGGCTCTGCTAGCTTCATCGCTGCCTCTGGGTTTAGGTCACCGTATGCTTTTAAGGCTGATGAGACAACATCGTACGACTGGTCATTTTCAATACGTTCTTTATATATGGCTGCAAGCTCGTCATCCTCATAGAATTTTTTTATTTGTTTCATCGCGCTTGCCCGAACAGCAGACTTTGGATCTTCTTTGGCCATTTTAGCAATTACCTTTTTTCCTTTTTCTTTCTTATCTCCCTTTAATTTTGACGCTTTTTTAATCGCTAGTAAACGGATATTCCAAAATGGATCTTCTAATGCATCAAGAATTAAATTTTGCCCAAGGTCTGTGCGATCTCTTGAACCTTTATCTAATCCTTTTCTTCGTGCTTCAAACCGTTCTCCATGATAAAATTGATAAACATACTGCTCCGTTGTCTTATCTTCAGAGATTTTTGCTAATAGCATCTGCTGTTCATCATAAATAATGCCTTTTAAAGCTCCTACATAAGAAAATGTGAATTCTTCTTCAACCTCATCAACTACTACTTTGTGAATGTGTTTTCCTTCATCGTCAAAAGTGGCAATTTGGAATGGTAACTTAAACACTGGAAACTCATCAAAATTTTGTGTTTGACTTACTTTGATTGTAATTGTTTTAACCTCAATATTATCCGTTTGGTTAAATTTCAATGTTGGATGTCCTGACGCTAAATACCATTGGTTAAAAAACCAGTTCAAATCTTCTCCAGAAACACTTTCAAATGCTAAGCGCAGTTGGTGAAACTCTGCCGCTTTGAATTTGTTCTCATCTAGATAGACAGTTAATGCTTTAAAGAATGCCTCGTCTCCCAAGTAGTTTCTTAGCATGTGTAATATTCTTCCACCCTTATTGTATGAATGTCCATCAAACATTTGGTCTTTCTTATCATAATCAAACCATACCAAATCATGATAACCTTGTCCTTCTGCAGATTGATAGTATCCGTTTTTTTCTTTATCTCCG
>CAJQQA010000142.1 GCA_905480355.1 uncultured Flavobacteriales bacterium
ATAGTGGTGAATTAAATCCAAATTGGTTTATTATTAATGTTGGTGCGAGTGGATTCTTAGAATTTACAATAGGTGGTCCAGGAGGAACCGGTTTTTATGACTGGGCACTATGGCCATATTATGAAAATGCAAATGGTACAACTGCCTGTGATGATATAACGAATAATATTTTACCACCAGTGGCTTGTAATTGGAATCAATCATCAGCAGGTTTTACTGGCATGACACAACAAGGGTTTCTGCCAGCTGGAGCTGTTCAGGGTAATTTTGAATATGGAATCCCAGTTGTTGCTGGAGATGCATTTGTTTTAAGTTTTTCTAATTGGAGTGGTGGTTCAGGCCTTACACAACTTACTTTTGGAGGTGATATTACCGGAAATCCAAACGCTCCTCAAAGTGCAGCGATTACATGTACACCAAATACACCAGATCAAACTATATGCTTGGGAGGAAATGTGACTTTAGATATAATGCTTCCAACTGTTTTAGTTAATCCAACTTATTTGTGGTTGGTAACAAATGGAGTTTCTGATGTGAATTCTGGGGTAGGTGTTGTGTTAACTCCAACAGTGACAACAGAATATATTGTCCAAATTTCGGATGTGAATTTAGGAACACCAGCACTAGATACTTTTACTGTTTTTGTGGAAATGCCTCAAACACCATACGCAGGGGTAGACCAATTCTTATGTGTTGGAGATCCTATTCTTATGAATGCTGTATTAAGTGATGTTAATAATACATCACTATGGCAGTATTCAGCAACGGGAATAGTCCCAACACCCGTCGTTACTTTTGCGCCTAACTTTTCAGATCCAATGGTAACCGTAACTGTTGATCAGGTCGGAGCATATATGTTTTTCTTTAGAGAAACAAGTGAGTATTGTGGAGACGTTTATGATACAATGGAAGTGATTGTTTCAGACTTAGATATTGCAGCAGTTTCAGTGAATCCTTCTTGTATTGGATTCGCAGATGGTGAAATACACATAACAAGTCAGGATGCTGTTGAGTATAGCTTTGATGGTGGCACAACATGGCAAGTTGATTCTTTTGCGATTATATTCAATTCAGGTAATTATGTTGTTTGTGCTAGAACTGCTCTTGGTTGTTTGAAATGTGTTCAAGTTGGGGTAATCGACCCTCCTTCTGTAACTATTTCTGTCAGTTCTGATACGTTGATTTGCGAAAATGGTACAGGATCTTTATGGGCATCTGCAACAGGAGGTGTTAGTTATTTGTTTAATTGGGATTTTACAAGTAATACAGATTCAAATCAAATGGTAAATCCATCAATAAATACCATATATACAGTTTTTGCTGAGAACGAAAACGGCTGTGTTTCAAATCCTGCATCAATTTCGGTCACTTTACTTCCTCCCATTAGTGGTTCAGTTACATCTTTTGATACAGTTTGTCCAACCTTTTCAACAGAGGTAATTGCTTCAGCTGGTGGCGGTATTGGTGAACCTTATACCTTTGTATGGTCAACAGGAGATATTTACTCAGGAGTTAATTTAGACTCAATAACCGTGACCCCAAATCAAACGACAAATTATACAGTAACGATCACAGATGAATGTGAATCATCCCCATTGATTTTACAGACTAATGTGCGAGTATCACCATTGCCTGTGCCTCTATATACTATTTTAGATCCCATTCAATGTGAAGCTGCTGAATTTACTATAGTCAATTCAACCGATCCATCGCTGAGTAATTTTGTAACTTGGGTCATTGATGATGATATTGAGTTTGTAAATCAAGATACAATTTTAACTCAAGAATTATGGGCAGGAAATCATGATATTCAAATGACGGTTACTTCTTTTGAAGGATGCTTGGATTCAATGATTTTTTATGATGCCCTTTTTGTAGTATCCGTTCCAACTGCAAATTTTGGATTTACGCCAAATCCAATTACCATGTTTAATACCACTGTTCAATTTTTGAATTATTCGATTGATGGTTTTTCTTACGAATGGTTTTTTGAAGGTGCTCTACCTAGCAGCTCATTACTAGAAGATGTGACAGTGCAATATCCTGATGGAGAGCTTGGAACTTATGAAGTCATGTTGATTACAACTTCGGAACTGGGCTGCATTGATACGCTTATTCGAGATGTAACTATTTATTCAGAAGTTTTACTTTTTTCACCTAACACTTTCACTCCAAACAATGATGAACATAATCAGTCTTGGAGAGTATTCATTGAAGGTGTCGATAAATTCGATTTCAACCTTAAGATTTATGATCGATGGGGAGAAGTTATTTGGGAGTCAAATGATCCTGATGTTGCATGGGATGGCACATATAAAGGTAAAACCCTTCCAGATGGCATGTATAACTGGGTTGTCAAGGTAGGAGATTTATTAAATGATGACGTTCATAATTTTAATGGACATGTCAACATTATTCGATAATTTAAGATGAATATTTCTTGAAAATAACGGAAGCAATATGTCCTCCAAATCCAAAAGTATTACTCATTGCATAAGTCATGTCTTTTTTTTCTCCTTTATCAAGCGGGAAGTGATAAAGATCTTTAAAATCAGGTTCAATTTGAGTCGTGTTTATTGTTGGTGGTAAAACCCCATCTCTTAAAGCCATAATACTGGCAATACCTTCTATTGCACCGGCAGCACCTAATAGATGTCCAGTCATAGATTTTGTCCCAGATAGTGAAAGATCTTTATGATTTTCAAAAACAGTTTTAACAGCGATCAATTCACTTTTGTCTCCTTGTGGAGTAGAAGTTGCATGCATATTAACGTAATCAATATCTTTAGGAGAAAGCCCCGCTTCTCGTAATGCTTCATTCATACCGAGAACAGCTCCTGCACCTTCTGGGTGAGTACCCGTTAAATGATAAGCATCAGCAGCTTGACCTCCACCAACGATTTCGCCAAATATTGTTGCACCACGTTTTATAGCATGTTCATATTCTTCAAGAATTAACGCACCCGCACCTTCTCCCATTACAAAGCCATCTCGCTCTATATCAAATGGGCGAGAAGCAGTTAAAGGAGCATCATTTTGCATAGATAAAGCTCTTGCAGATGCAAAACCGCCCATCGCAGATTCGGTAATTGCTGCTTCAGAACCACCAGAAATAATCATATCTGCTTTATCCCACTTAATGTGATTGAATGCTTCAATAAGTGCTGTATTTGATGTTGCACAAGCGGAAACAGGACAAAAATTAACTCCCCTTAATCCATATTTAATCGAGATAATGCCAGAGGCAATGTCAACTAATATTCTCGGTATAAAAAATGGAGTAAAACGTGGTGTTCCATCACCATTAATATATTCCTTCATTTGGTCTTGAAAGGTTTGAATTCCACCATTTCCAGAGCCCCAAATAACGCCGATTCTATCCTTGTTTAATGTGTCTAATTCGATATTGCCGTTTTTTAAAGCTTGATCGACAGTATAAAGAGCGTACAAGGAAAATGGGTCATACTTCCTAATTTCTTTGACATGAAAGTGATCTTTTGGATCAAATTCTTTCAGTTCACAAGCGATTTTAGATCTAAATTTCTCTGAATCAAATTTAGTAATAACAGATGCTCCGCTTTTACCTGCTTTGATATTATTCCAATATTCGGATAAATTATTCCCTATAGGAGTCAATGCTCCCATTCCTGTTACTACAACTCGTCTCATTGAATTATTTTTGAATTATTTAACCTTTAAAGAAAACCTAATTCTAACATGGCTTCTTCACTCATCATATCTTTATCCCATGGAGGATCAAAAACAATATTGACTTTTGCCGAAGTTACATTCGGGTCTGCCGCAACTTTGTCCTCAATTTCTTTAGGCATTGATTCAGCAACCGGACAGTTAGGTGAAGTTAAAGTCATTTCAATTTCAACATTTGCTTCCTTGTCAATTTTAACTTCATAGATAAGACCAAGTTCAAAAACATCTACTGGAATTTCTGGGTCGTATATGGTTTTCAGTATTTCGACAACTTTATTTTCTAATTCGTTTATTTTCATCATATTATATTGCTTTTACGGCGCTTAATTTCATTTTCTTTACCATGCTGACTAATCCATTAGACCTAGTAGGAGAAAGATGTTCCTGTAATCCAATATCCTTAATGAAATGTAAATCAGTTGTTGCAATAACTTCAGGAGTTTCATTGTTCATTACTTGAATTAGTAAGCCAATAATCCCCTTTGTAATTATGGCATCAGAATCTGCATGGAATTCCATTTTTCCCTCCTTAAGATCTGATGATAGCCAAACTCTCGATTGGCAACCTTCAATTAGCCGATCATCTGTTTTTTTTTCTTCAGCGATAATAGGTAATTCTTTTCCTAACTCAATGATATACTCATATTTGTCCATCCAATCCTCATACATGGCGAAAGTATCAATAATTTCCTGTTGTTTTTCTTCTATGCTCATTATTAATAATTAACTCAACATTTGAATACTTTTCTTTAATGCCTCAATGAAGACATCTATTTCGTCGATTGTATTATAAAACGCAAACGAAGCTCGAATTGTTCCGGGGATATTATAAAAACTCATTAAAGGTTGAGTGCAGTGATGCCCTGTTCGGACTGCCACACCTTGTTTATCTAGTAAAGTTCCAATATCAAATGGATGTAATTTTTTACTATAAATGAAACTACACTAGTTTTATCCTTGGCAGTTCCAATTAATCGAACACCTTCAATGTTTAATAATTGTATCTCAGCGTATTTAGCTAAATGATTTTCGTGCTTTTGTATTCCAACAATATCTAATTTAGATAAATATTCAATGGCAGTGCCTAAGCATATCCCACCAGATATATTAGGTGTTCCAGCTTCAAATTTATGTGGCAATTCATTGTAGGTTGTTTTCTCGAAAGTAACCGTTTTAATCATATCTCCGCCACCTTGGTATGGGGGCATAGCATTTAATATATCTTTCTTTCCGTACATTATTCCGACTCCAGTTGGTCCGAAAACCTTATGTCCTGAGAAAACATAAAAATCACAATCTAGATTTTGAACATCAACAGCAATGTGCTGAATGCTTTGCGCTCCATCTATTACTACTTTTGCATTGTGTTCATGCGATAGGCGTATAATTTTTTCAATTGGATTTATTGTTCCTAATGTATTTGATATATGTGTTACAGACACAAGTTTTGTCTTATCCGAAAGTAATTTTTCGAAAACATCCATCTTTAACTCCCCTTTTTCATTGATAGGAATCACTTTTAAAAGACATTTCTTCCGTTCGCAGAGCATTTGCCATGGCACAATGTTAGAATGATGTTCCATGGCCGAAATAATAATTTCATCCCCTTCAATTAATAATTCTCCAAAAGATGATGCTATAAGATTAATCGCTGCTGTTGTACCGGAAGTAAAAATTATTTCGTCACTTGAATAAGCGTTCATGTATTTTTGAATCGATTGACGTGCACCTTCGTATTTGTCCGTTGCCATTTGACTTAAGTGGTGCACTCCGCGATGTATGTTGGAATTTTCTTTACTGTAATAATTCTCAATTGAATCGATTACAACTTGAGGTTTTTGTGAAGTTGCTCCATTATCAAAGTAGATTAACTTCTTTCCGTATACTTCTTGCTGAAGTGCAGGGAATACAGCTCGACATGCATTAACATCAAACGGAATAACACTATTTTCTTTAATCATACTACAAAGATACAAAATTCACTTATTTTGAATCATTCTTAATAAGAAAATCAAACATTTATTTTATTGGTTGTTGTCCAGAACATAATTGAGCACTTTAGTCATTAAATGCACACGATCTCTACCTCGCACATTGTGTTTATGCATTGGGTATGGGAAGAAATCCATTTGTATTCCTAGCTCAACAAATTTTTGAACCAAAGTGAAATTATGTTGCATGACAACGACATCATCTACTGTACCATGAATTAACAATAAATCACCCTCTAAATTTCCTGCATGTGTCATTAATGAAGCCTGCTCATATCCTTTTTCATTTTGATCTGGGCGATCCATATATCGCTCACCGTACATTGCTTCGTAATATCTCCAATCTGTTACTGGGCCTCCTGCCACTCCAACATTAAATGTCCCAGCATTTCTCAGCATCAGTGATGTCGTCATGAACCCGCCATAAGACCATCCA
>CAJQQA010000143.1 GCA_905480355.1 uncultured Flavobacteriales bacterium
AATCATTCGTGTTAGACATTCCTATTTGCGACCATATTCCACCAGACACCCAGTCATTTGCTAGTGTCGGGTAGCTCATATCACCAGAGTTTGGTATTAATGGTGAATCAACTCTTTCGAATAAACTTGAAGTAATTGGAATACTCAAGTCGCAGTCACCATCCAATAAGTCTGTATCAGCTGACGGAATTACCCCGCCATCAAAATCATTATCATTGTAGATTAATATAATTGTTCCCACTGGTACACAAGACCAAAATAAATCATTAGAGAACCTACAAGCTCCAGCGGCAATTCCAACACCTGTTGCTGGCCCACCTGTAAAATAGCCATTATTATCATCAAATATCCAACCCCTTAAATCAAGACAAGGTAAAATTTCTGTGCAGGAAACCGGCTGAGAGGGGTCAGGGATAACCAAAAGCTCAACATACTCTTTAGCGAAAGAAGAACCCTGTGAAACTTCGTTTATTACAAGCGATTGAGCAAAGGATAATTGAACACAGAAAAAAGTTAATAAAAGGGGTAATATTTTCATTTAATACTAATTAGTTCTGCAAGATACATTTTTTTTGCTAAATTATTTAAGCCCTTTTAGCCAAAGAAGTTCTCAAAAATCTATTGAATTGATTAATTTTAGTGCTTCTATATAAATCGAGATATGTCTATAAATACAACTTTACTTAAAACAATTTGCACCACTCCAGGTGCCCCAGGATTTGAACAAAAAATTAGAGCGCTTGTTCTTAAAGAATTAGAAGGGCTGGTTGATGAGGTTGAAATTGATAATATGGGAAATGTTTACGCTATTAAAAAAGGGAAAGATAATAAAAGAATTATGGTAGCCGCTCACATGGATGAAATTGGATTCATCGTTACGCACATAGATGATAATGGGTTTATACGATTTCATACTTTAGGAGGTTTTGACCCTAAAACCTTAACGGCTCAAAGGGTGCTTGTTCATGGAAAAGAAGACCTAATTGGAGTAATGGCATCTAAACCTATTCACGTGATGACGGCTGAAGAGAGAAATAAAGTAGCCAAAATCAAAGATTATTTCATCGATACCGGTTTGCCAGCAGAAGAAGTGAGGAAGCTAGTTACTATTGGTGATTCTATTACGAGAGAACGAGAGTTTATTGAAATGGGCCCTTGTGTTAATGGAAAATCATTAGACAATCGTTTGGCGGTATTCATTCTTTTAGAAACGCTCAGAAACTTAAAAGGAAAAGAAATTCCCTTTGATTTATATGGTGTTTTCACTGTTCAAGAAGAAGTTGGAATTCGCGGAGCAAATGTTTCAGCATTGCGAATAAATCCTGATTTTGGCTTTGGATTGGACACAACGATTGCTTTTGATTTACCTGGAGCAAGTGAACATGAAAAAATCACAAAGCTTGGCGAGGGCACTGCAATAAAAATAATGGATGCTTCTACTATTTGCGATTATAAAATGGTGAAGTATATGAAGCAAACAGCTGATAAACATTTAATTAAATGGCAGCCTGAAATATTAACTGCTGGAGGTACAGACACTGCTGGAATTCAAAGAATGACAGCCGGTGGATCCATCGCTGGTGCTGTCTCTATACCAACAAGGCATCTTCATCAAGTTATTGAAATGGCGCACAAAGAAGACATAAAAGGAAGCATCGATTTACTGACCAATTGCATTCTTGATATTGACACATACGATTGGTCGTTCTAAAAACTACTTACTAAGAACCTTAGGAATTCGGAAATAATCAGAGTCTTTTTTGGGTGCGTTTTTCAGTGCTTCCATTTGAGTAAGCGTAACTTTTGGCTCGTCTTCTCTAAGTCTATTAATTTCTGAAGTCATATAAACGAGAGGCTCTACCCCCTCCGTATCTATTTCCTTCAGCTTATCAACGAAAGCAATGATTCTTTGTAAACCTTCGCGAATCTCTTCTTTTTTACCCCCTTTAAACTCAAGGCGAGCAAGATGTGCAATTTGATCAACTACGTCTTCTGTTATTTCCATTATTGCAAAGATACAAAAAAGCTACATTTCTTTTCTTGATGACACAATCGGACCATTGACAATGGAAAAACACTTTGCATTCAACTCTTTTTTACTCAACGCTTGAACCTCCTCGATAGAAATATATTGATGAATAAAGACATCACTTCGTCCAGGTCTTGCTGACCTGAAAATTTTTATTGGTTCAGAAAGTAAACGATAATTATTTAAGAAAGTAACTGGAACAATTGGCACGTTAACACTCTTGGCCAACTGGAAGGCGCCGTCTTTGAATGGAATCATTTTTGGATGGCCATGTTCTGGAATGCCTCCTTCTGGGAAAATAGCTAATGACCATCCCTCTTTCAATGCTTTCGAGGCTTTAATCAATGATCTTGCTGCGCGAATTCCACTACCTCGATAGACTGGTATATTTAATCTTTTAAAGTATGTCTTTAAAAGTGGATACATTAAAATTTCGCTTTTCCCTAAAAACAAAAATGGGTTGAATGGCAAAATTGATGGCAATAAAAAGATGTCTAAATATGACGTGTGATTTGCGACGATAATGTAGGGTCCGTTTGGTAGTTTAAAATTTTTAATTTTTCGAACAGAATAAAAACCAAATAACCGAACAGTCCAACTCCATGCAACAAAGAGTCTAAACGACCTTTTTTTTCCTTTTTCACTAAAAAGGAATGGAAAGATAATTGGGTAAAACAGTACAATAGAAACAAGAAAAAAAATCCCAAAATATATCTTCCAAACTATAGAAAGTAAAACAATTGCTATTCTCATTCGCTAAAACTAATAATTTCATAATTACTAAAACCGAAATGAACTTATATTCCGAGATTATTATTGCTTTCCATGTCTTTTCAGTAAATTCGCTTTTAAATTGACACGACTATGGCGCGAATACTTACAGGAATTCAAAGTACAGGAACACCACATTTGGGAAATATTCTCGGCGCAATTCTTCCTGCAATTGACATGGCCTACAAGGCTGAAAATGATTCCTTCTTGTTTATTGCAGACCTTCACTCCTTAACTCAAATAAAGAATGGTGAAGAATTGAGAGCAAATACGCTTTCTACAGCTGCCGTTTGGCTTGCTTGCGGAATTGATCCTGAGCAAACTGTTTTTTATAGACAAAGTGATGTGCCTGAAGTCGCAGAATTGGCCTGGTATCTTCTGTGTTTTTATCCGGTGTCTCGATTGAATTTAGCTCACAGTTTTAAAGATAAGTCAGATAGATTAGAAGATGTAAATGCCGGCCTGTTTACCTATCCAATGCTTATGGCCGCAGATATACTTTTGTATGATGCTGATATCGTTCCTGTTGGGAAAGATCAACTGCAACATCTTGAGATGACCCGAGATGTCGCTGCTAGATTTAACAGTAAAATGGGAGAAACTTTTGTTTTGCCAAAGGATGATGTCCAAAAAGATACGATGCTAATTCCTGGAACTGATGGTGAAAAAATGAGTAAGTCTAGAGAGAATACAATTAACGTGTTTCTTCCTGAAAAAAAACTGAGGAAACAAATCATGTCGATTGCAACAGATTCGAAAGGTTTAGATGATGTCAAAGACCCTTTGACATGTAATGTTTTCGCTTTATACCAATTGCTTGCCGATAAACAAGCCGTTGATCAAATGACTCTTAATTATTCTGCAAAAGGCTATGGGTATGGTCATGCAAAACAAGAGCTCTTTGAATTGATTCTGTCTAAGTTTTTTAATGAAAGAAAGCGTTATAGTTTCTTAATGGAGAACCCTGCTCAAATTGAAAAAGCTTTAACTCTTGGGGCAGAAAAAGCTAGAAAAGTAGCGAAAGAAGTGTTAAAAAGAACCAGAGAAAAATTGGGGTATTAGTCGACACAAGGTTTTATTTCGTAAAATCAATTGTATTTTACAAGAAACTTTACAAAAAAACAAAGACCATCGGTGCTTCTCCAGAATGAAAAACTTAGCTGATTATTACTTATCTTTGTATTATATATTAAATTAATAGCGTGCGCTCAATCCTTATAATATTAATTGGTTTTACCTTATTGTCATCCTGTCAACATGAGCTAGATGTTGCTAGTTTAAAAGCTAAAGGCGGAAGAAAATATGGTGGCGAATTTCGATTCATGTCTCCCGAAAAAATAAATTCATTGGCTTGTATTTCTTCTGTCGATGAATATTCTTCGCGTGTTATTTCACAAATATATGATCCATTATTTGATCTTGATTTAAAGACTTTAGAGCTAAAGCCATCCATTGCCGAAAGTTTTTTTGTCAACGATGACGCAACAGTTTATACCTTCAAAATAAAAACAGGAATTCTCTTTCACAAAAATGATTGTTTTAATGGAAAAACACACGAATTAACTGCTGAAGACGTCAAGTTTTCTTTAGAAATGGTCTGTTCTAACCTAAAAATTAATAGAATCGGACACTTGCTTGTAAATAGAATTAAGGGCGCAAAATCTTTTTTTGAAAAGTCATCTAAAGAACTTCCTGAGGAAGGCGTTTCAGGTATAAAAGTTATTAATTCTAATGAGATTCAAATCACCCTCACAAAATCATTTGCTCAATTTGAAAAATTGCTTTCTCATTCAGGCTTGGGGATTTTCCCAAAAGAAGCTTGGATGAAATATGGATTAGAAATGGGGGATCATCCAGTAGGTACAGGTCCTTTTGAGTTTGAATCAAAAAATGATGCACAAATCGTTTTAAAAAGAAACAATCAGTATTGGAAAAAAGACGATTTTGATAATCAGCTGCCATTCTTAGCAAAGATTATTGTCAATTATTCTACTGATAAAAAAAATGAGTTCTTATCGTTTCGAAAAGAAGAAAACGATTTGGTGTTAAAAATCCCTGTTGAAGAAGTGAAAAATACGCTGGGCACACTGATTGAAGCACAAGATGGTAAAAACATCAAACATCGTATTGAATCACGTTCGAGTTTAAACACCCACTATATTGCTTTTAACAATGAAAGCGGGGTCTTTAAAAATGTTGCTGTAAGAAAGGCTTTTAACTTAGTATTAGACCGTGAAGATTTAATCAATAATGTTATGGGGGGTGACGGTAGGGCTTCACTAAATGGATTCGTTCCTGAGATGCTCAATTACCCTATAAATAATGTAAAAGGTCACTCATATGACGTTTCTAGGGCGAAGCAGTTACTGGCTTCGGCTGGATATGCTAATGGGCACAACTTTCCGGAAATAGAATTGTACGTTGTAGCTAATGAAGGGGCCAAACCTCATGTGATATGTGAAGCTATAGTAAAAAGTCTAAACAAAAATTTAGCTCTAAATTTATCTGTGAAAATTTGTTCTGTGGAAGAAAGAGACCGCGCTATTTATAACAAAGAAGCTAAAATGTGGATGGACGGTTGGCTTGCTGATTATACGGATCCTGAAACCTTCTTAAACTTATTATACAGTAAAAATAAAGTAAGTAGAAAGAGTTATGCAAACCATGTTTATTTTAATAATAGCGAGTTTGATCATTTATTTGAGCAAGCAGTTTCTGAATTGGATAAGCAAAAAAGATGCTCTTTATTTGTGCAGTGCGATCAAATAACTGTCGACTACGCTCCGGTAATGCCTCTTTACACCTCTGAACATACAATTATGCTCAATGCCCGTGTTCGTGGATTTCAATTGAATGAAATGGAGGTGTTAAACCTTACTGAAGTGTTTATTAAAGAGGTAAAAAAGAACTAAGCGCTCAATATTTCTTTTACAATTTCATATGATTCCAGTTTTTTAAAATGGGGAACATGTATTGAAAAATAATTTAGTAATACATCTAAAGCTTCTCTCTTTGCGCTTTCATTTTTTAACTTTGTGCCATTATTGTTTTCTAAAACCTCTTTAATTAGGTCTACACCTGAACCGGAAAAAGTTCTTGCTTCTGAGCTGTGAGTGTGTTGAAATACTCCTGCATCAAGATTAAAGATAGACATGTCCCCGTTTTCAATCAACGGTTTAAAGCCAAGCTTTTCACTCATGTTTATTAGAAATTCCAAGGGAAATAAACTTAAGTCTTTTTCTTTTTCTAACGATTCTGAATATGCTTTTAAAAACAAGAATAAGTTAGGGTCGCTATCTCCAACATGCACGCACTTTCGAATAACTTCTGCCATAAAAAAAGCAATGGTAGATTTAATGGGGTCGAATTGGAATGTGCTTGGAACAACTAATTCAGCTTCCGTTATGTTTAATAAGTTTATATTTCTTCCGTAATAAGTGATTTCAGTTACTGCAATTGGAAATAATCCTGCCGCTTTTTTTCTCCCACCTTTAAAAATGAACTTTTGCAAGCCGTTCTTTAACGTAAAAAAAGCAACTAATAAGCTCGAATTAGAATAAGGGCTACGATGTAATAAAATGCCGTAATCTGTTGATTTCAATTGTCTTAATTTACAATCAATACTTTTCCCACTTTCCTGCCCTTGCCTTCATTGGCAGCCGTCCAAATTAAGTAGACTCCTGTTGGCACCTTCACTCCATCAAGTGTTTTGCCGTTCCAAGTAGCCGTCCCTCCGTTTGATGTTGTCTTGTATACTAAATTGCCTGCAACATCCGTGATTTTCACGTCAGAATTAAATCGAACTCCTTGAATGGTTATTGGTCCATCAAAGTCTGGTCTCGCGGGATTTGGGAACACAACAACATTCTTATAATCAGGGTCTTCATATGTGGCGTCAGTTCGATAAGATACAAGGCCTTTATCTGTGATGATAAACAACTCGCCTGTTTCATTATTAAGTTTAATATTTAAAATGTTATTTGAAATTAGCGGTGAATTTTCTGCCGTGTGTTGCTCAATAATTTCTGATCCATCTTCTGAAAGAAGAACAAGTCCTGAATTACTTGTTGCGATCCACTTTCGGTTTGCTCCATCAACAATAATGTCAGTTATTGATGTATTACCAAGAACAAATTCCACGTTCCCTTCAAATTCTAGTTTAATTCTCTGGGCATTATACTCTCCACTACCCGCATCAAACGCTTGATCAGAGTTATATAAAACTGCAAAACCATTGTCGGTTCCAATCCAAATTTCATTATCAAAATCAACAGCAATTGCGGTTACACGATTTGAAGGGAGTGCCCCTGAAAAATCACCTGTATTCAAAACCACAATTTTATCATCACTCGAATTGTTAATTGTTCCATTGTCATTAAGACCAAATAATCCAGCATCCCGAACGGCAAGCCATTTGTTTCCATTAAAGTCAATAACCAAGGCATCACCAAACTTACCTGCTGCAGCAGAATTAACGCTAAAAGAATACCACTCTTTTTCTTTCGTGTATACCTTAAGTGGCTCTGTTGTGTAACCGTTCAAGAACCATAAATTACCCTCATCATCATAATTTAAACTAGCAATTTGTGCTGAATTATTACCTAGACTAGTGAGCTCAATGTTTGAATTTAGAGGTGTAAAGGTGCTCTCCACCTGTCCGTCTGCTTTTAAAATGGACAATGGCACCTCAGAATATGTTGCAACAGCAATTTCATTATTATCAAGTGGGTTAATGGCAACTGAAACGAAATCCCAAATGTTTTGTCCATTCCACATAGTCATATTCTCTCTGTCTTTTAGTTGCCATTTTTCATCTTCAAATATATATACTCCTGAACCACTAAATGTTTGAAAAACGCTGGCAATTCCTCCTCCTGCAACAACAAGTTTACCTTGCAGCACATCCAGTTTATATACTTCTTTTTTTGGTGGACCATTAATTATTATTTGACGGTTGTCGGTGTCTGTTTTATATTCTGTTAACCCCAAAGATTTGTCTGCAAACCAGTACGAGTCATTTCCATAGCTTAACGCATTCAAAGTTGGACCCGAATTACTAAAAGAATAATTACTCACCCCAATGAAACTACTAAATGTTTCATCGTACAAGAATACGCCGGGACTATAGCAGACTGCCAGTCGGTTATTAATTGACTTAATTGTATTGATTTCCATTACAAAGCTTTCTATAAATGCCGGAAAAATAGAATTCTCTCCTATGCTGAAAACAGTATCCAATCCATAGCTTGGATTGTTGAATAAAAGATATAGGCTATCTCCTAACAGCTCTAGTTCAGTATATTTTTCTCCTGGAGTCGTTAATTCTGTAACTCTCTCATCAACATACCATTCACTTGGGTCTGCTAACGCAAAATTATTGACATTCGCGACATACATTTTGGTTTCCGTTAAAGCATAAATAGAATCATTTCTGAATTCTATATCGACAATGCCGGCATTTCCATTTGTAGGATAATATGTATCGATAACCTCTTCTTTATCCGGGTCGATCTTCACAATAGAAAACCCTGTTGCAAAGAATAGGTTTCCTTCAAATTCAACTATTCTATTGACTCTTTTGGAGCCTTGTACATCTGCAAGTTTAATTGCTGGAATATTTGTTAATTTATTATTTTTTATTTTATCAATATTTCCGTTATCGTACCCAATAAAAAGGGCGCTTTGAGCTGATGAATAACCCATGCTCGAGATTGTAACATCAGAAAGGGAATTCACCGAGTTCCACTCTGTCAATTCTCCAGAAGCATAGTTAAACTCATTGATTCCTTGAGCAAAAGCGACATAAACTTTGGTGCTTAAGGCAACAACAGCTATCGCTTCATTGGACGGCACATGAAGTCTCCATTGACCAGTGCCAATTTGTGAATTTGCATTCAGTGAAAGTAAAAAAAGTGAAAAAAGTAGTCGCGTTCTTATCATTTGTAGCTTTATAACGAATCTTCTTCAAATTTATTGGTTTTTATTGAGTTTCGGCTTAATCTCTGAAAAGAGTTTTATAATCTCCGTAAATTACCGCTTAAAATTATATTCTTTTTTTACGTATTTTCGTGCAAATAATTTATAATACAGTTAGGACAATACATTTTTGTTCTGTTTACAAAAAAGACATAAAGATGACACATCAAAAAAGTTTAAACCGACTAAAAGAAGGCAATATTAGATTTGTAGAAGACCTTTTGGATGGGAAATTACAAGATAGTGCTAGGAGACAGAAATTAGTCAGCGGCCAAGAACCATATGCAATCATTTTAGGATGTGCAGACAGTAGGGTTATACCAGAATTAGCTTTTGACACTGGTATTGGTGAAGTTTTTACTGTGCGTGTTGCTGGGAATGTTGCTAACAGCTCATCGATCGCAAGTATCGAGTATGCTGTGGCTCACCTTGGTACAAAACTAATTGTTGTTCTTGGGCATCAGGGTTGCGGTGCTGTTACTGCCGCAATCAAAGGAGGAGATAACGGATACAATCTAAATCACTTACTAAGCCATATAGCCCCTGCTATTGCAAATTCAGATTCAGGAGCAACCATCAATGAGGTTGTAAAAAAGAATGCTGAATTAAACGCTGTGGAATTAACAAATCGTTCTTCTATTATTAAAAATGCTGTAGATTTAGGAGAAGTTAAAATCCTTCCTGCTTATTATCACCTTGATTCTGGAAAAGTAGACTTTTTAAATTAAGATTCCTTTAAAGGAAACGGCTAGCGAATATTCTCAACTGGGTTTTATAGAGTCTCGATACTAAAGTCCGAAGCCAATCATTTGCCAGGTGCATTTTAGCTTATAGTAGTTGGAAAATAATCATTTAGCTTTATACAATAAGTTGCTTCCCTCATTAGAATTGTAATTTTATCCTATTGACATTGCTAATCTCGATTTCCTTCTTAATTTTGCATATATTATATTTCGATATACGAAAAATGGCCCTGTGGCGCAACTGAATAGCGCACTGGATTTCGGCTCCAGCGGTTACAAGTTTGAATCTTGTCAGGGTCACTCTAGCGGAGAATTGGTTAAAATCAACTGGTTCTCCGCTTTTTATTTTGTCCAAATC